>NZ_JAMPKJ010000038.1 GCF_039962115.1 Funiculus sociatus GB2-C1
TATTAGCGCTGTGGAACCACACCGACTCCATCCCGAACTCGGAGGTGAAACGCGGCTGCGGCGAAGATACTTGGTGGGTGACTGCCTGGGAAAATAGCTCAGTGCCAGGTTATATTTTCAACATAAAGGGTCGCTCCTAGGAGCGACCCTTTTATCATATTATTGAGCTTATGCACGCTGCTATCGCTGCTATATATTTTGTGGTGTCAGGTGTCACCTCCTGTCGCACTCTGGCAGTAGCAAGCTGGCTTGGTTAGTAAATGCTATTTTGGCTCTAATAGATAGCTGGGGTATGGGATATGGCAAATCACTCTTGCGTGGCAATTGGCATTAATCAATATCAGTTTTTTCAACCCCTTAGCTATGCCCAAGCCGATGCACAGGCGCTGTGGCAGTTTTTGCTTGAGGAAGCTGGATGGTCACCAGACCAGTGTTTGCTGTTAACCGATACCTCGCCGCCGATTGGCGATCGCTCAGCGTATCCTACGAGGGAAAACTTGCTGGACTGGATTGATGAATGGTGCCAAAGTCCAATAAGTGCTGATGATTCGCTTTGGTTGTTTTTCAGTGGCTATGGTGTAACGCTGGATGGAGAGGATTACTTGATGCCTAGTGAGGGTAATCCAGCGGAAATTGCTGAAACTGGAATATCCGTGCGATCGCTTTTTGCCTCTCTCAAAGAGTCCCGGTCTGAAAATATCTTGGTGTTGCTAGATATGAATCGCTCTCAAGGCGGTCAATCTGGTGCTAATGTGGGGACGCAGACTGTGGAATTGGCTAAAGAGATGGGCATTGCCACAGTGCTTTCCTGCCAACTTGACCAGTTTTCGCACGAAACTTCCTCTCTGGGTCACGGATTGTTTACAGCAGTGCTGCTGGAAGGACTGCGCTCTAGCCAAGGCAAGACATTCGAGAGCCTGGTAAGTTATCTGCGATCGCGTCTGCCAGAGTTGAGCCAACACCACTGGAAACCCGTTCAGTCACCCTTGATTGTGATGCCCTCCTTGGCTAGTCACCATCAGCTACCAACCCTGCCAGAACATGTTAGGAATTGGAATGGAGCAATAGCTTCTGATACGGTTCCAGCAGCTATTTATAACTCTGGTAGAGATAACGTCAAAGACAAAATAACTCGTCAGGAGGCTGCTCCTGATCGGGCAAGTTACAATAACGCACCAACGGCAGCCTCCTTTAGGAAGATGCCGAGTTCTACACCACCAGAAACAAACTTAAGCCGCGCTGCTCTTGTCCCCGTCACAGGTGGAAACACTACAGAGGTAGCAGATGAGACCCCAGGTTGGCTAAGTTGGCTTTTATTGGGCGGCGGTGCTGCACTGCTAGTGGCATTGATAGGGGGAGTGGTTCTCCGTAACCAAGCAGCATTTATGGGTCAGCAGGCACTGCTGACGCCAACAGATACCAATACTGTGGGTTCCATACCTCAAACTGTGAAGTTACAGTCGGCTCCTTATGGTTCTGAATCGCAGACTAAAACAGTAAGTCAAGAAACTCAACAACAGGCTAATCAAGCGGTGTTGGACAAGGCAAGAACTTTGATTGTACCGAATCAAGCTTCTCAGTTTAGTCAGGCGATCGCAGTTGCCCAACAAATTAAACCGGACGAACCGCTATACCAACAAGCGCAGGATGACATAGCACGCTGGAGTGGGGTAATTCTAGATTTAGCTGAGGGACGGGCAAAACAGGGGCAGTTTGATAAAGCGATCACTACGGCGCAACTGGTTCCCCAAGATAATCAGTCGATTTACAATCAGACTCAGCAAGCGATGGCTTCCTGGCGGGAAAAGGCACAGGTGCAGCGGACGAACAACATAATCATCCAGGGAGCTAAAGGATTGATTAAGCCCGGACAGGCTTCTTCTTACAATCTTGCCATCCGCGCCGCCCGCAAAGTACCGCCGAATCAGCCTGGCTTTGCTGAAGCTCAGCAGTTAATTTCCCAGTGGAGTCAAACAATTTATCAAACAGCTCAGTCTCGCGCATCTCAGGGTAGGCTTGATGATGCTATTCAGACGGCGGCCTTAGTTCCGGAAAATACACCAGCTTATACGCCAGCTCAAAAGGCAATTGTGCAGTGGAAAAAGAAGGCAGCCGGAACAAAGTAAAAGCCTTTACCATCCTTGCATTGCCACTAAATCAATACAAAGTTGATTGATAGGCTCTCTATCTACACTTCTCGGTAGGCTAGATTTAGCGTAAGCTTCATCGAGTCCTTTGTAGAGGGCATTAGCGATCGCCATCACTTCTTCATAGCTAAATTCGCCACTTTTAATAGCCAGCAATTCCTGTACATCACCTGTCTCTCGGCGATCCACGATCAATTTTTGTGTCTCTAAAATTTCGATTCCTGTTCTTAATAATCGGATAGCCTGCATAGCAAATTTAGAGTCATACCCTACTTTCGCTTCCATTACTGCTCGTTATGGATTACGATTTTTCTTCTATTGTTGATAGTTTTCATACTCTCTACGGCATTCTGATACTGCTGGCTTTTTTGCAATAGTTTAATAAAATCTGGCGAACTATTGCTAAGTTGGCGCGTATATTCTAACGTTTCTTCTGGTAACGTGTATTGCTTCAATATTCCCTTGAAATCAATATACCGCAGTCAGTAAATTATAAAGCTGCTGCGCTTCTTCTAAAAACTGAATCCTATCTCTAATCAACAGGTATAAATATTCTAAAAAGGAATTAATTTCCCCCACACTTAGCGGTTGATTTCGCTCCAATTCAAAATCTTCTGGCTCAGGTTTTCTTGTAGGTGGTTCCAGTAACCAGCGGCGGTGAGACTCTAATTTTTTGATTTGGGCATAACCGTATCCTGCATATGTATGTTTCACGTTTTTCGAGAGGAACATCTGCTTATACTCTTTCAATATTTTGCCGATTTGAGTTATATGAACGTAGTCTTTAAACCACAAAAGCTCTAGAATATTGGGGTTGTTGTCAGCAGATAGTTCTAAAAACTTTTTTAGCTCATAAATGCTAGTATCTTTGGTAAGATACGTAAAATTTCCTGGTTCTTCTGCCCAACCTTTGTCCTTTTGTTCTATTTGCGAAAAGCCCAAATAATACGGTTTGGTGGCGATAAAAATGCCGCGATAGTCATAATCAGAGGTTTCAGTTGATAATCCGTAACCTCTGGAACCAGTTAAGGCAATAATAATAGTTCTATTTTCAACTTCTTGACGATTCATAGATTAATTACCCCTGGCTGATTGTTAGTAATTATTGGAGACATCTTGTATGCGCTACGCCTAGTAAGGAAAATTGGTCGTGGTTGCATTGGTTTTGAGCAGGGATTGCGATCGCGCTAACCTGTTGAGCGTCGCTTCCATCACAGCTGTAGTTTGACCGGAAACAGTAAACACCAGCGCCTCGCGGTAGACTCGCTGCGCTGCATGGCGGCTGTAGTTTGCAGCACCACTGGAAACGGTTACAGCAGCATGGGCGCATCGCACTGCTATGTCAATTGCCCAAACTCGAATTTGCAAACGTTCTGTAAAAGGCTCAGGGGGATGCCTGATAGCAGTTCTACAGTCGTTAAGTTCCCGATCGAGGGCTGCTAAAGCTTCGGTAATAAAGGCATTTTGCTTGGATTGGGAGGCACTTTCCAAGATATCAAGGCCTGCTCTGGCGCATCCCAAAGCAAAAAATCCCTGGTAGAGGACATTCTTTTTGTCGTTTTCGTGTATCCAACCCGCAGGCTTGACAGAAACGATATGCGATCGCATCAAAAACCAACTTTTTAACGTTGCGGTGACAGTGTTGGTTGAAGTCATTGCTGCTAGTTCCATTGGCTTACTGAATGTTATTGAACCTCCAGATTCCTGATACATTTCCGCAAAAGGCAAAACGCCGAATACAGCACCACCATCGGGGAGTGTTGCAGCAACAATAAACTCTTGAAATAAATTCCAACCTGTTACCCAAGGCACTTGTCCATCTAACAGATATCCCCCTTCGACTTGCAAAGCTTTCACAGTTGCTTCGCCCTGACGACGCAGTTGCGAGAATCCGACACCCACTAGAATCTCACCGTTGCTCATGCGGGGAAGATACTCTTGTTTTAGGGAAGAGTTTTCACTGGCGACGAACATCCCAGCAGCACTTTGATGTTGAGTTTGTAAGAACGCCAAAGCCCCAGAATATCTTGCTACTAGCTCTTGGAAAGTCCGAAAAGTCTCTTCACTAATTTCCGCACCTCCCCACTGTTCGGGAACTCGCAACGCCAATAAGGAACGTTCGCCGAGTCCTTTTAATGCCTCTCGTAGTGCTTCCGGGTTGCTATCAATTTCTGCGGCTAATGGTGCAACTGATTTGTGCAGGTAAAACTCAGCAATGTCTAGAAGGTGTGGCTGTTTATCCATGCTTATAAGTTAGCAATGTGCCTACTTCGTCCACAATAATCTCAGGCGACTTTTAAAGCCACCACGTTCGGCGCGTCGTCTTTCTTGTTCTGCAATAATTGAAGAAGTATTTATCTGATATTCTGTACATAATGTATCAATGACTTCGTAGAGATCAGCTAGTTCTTTCACTAAGTCTTGAGGAGTGGCAATAGCTGCTTCTTGCGCTTCTTCGATAAGTTTATTTCGTAAAGCCTGAAGGTACTCTGTCTGTGACATCACCTCGACTTCGCACTGCTTCCCTGCTTGGTGGATAATTTCGGGAATACGGTCTCGCACTAGCTTATTGTACTCTTGACGCATACAGGGTAATGATAATTATGAAAAAAATCTTACTAGGAAAATATCTTACTCTAGATTATTTTTGCACTTGTACTCAGACTTATCAAAAATACGCCACGCAAATCAATCCTTTCCCTCAAAATAGTGAACAAACGCTTCCTGCACTGCAAAAATTAAATGAATTTATTTTAAATCCGATTATTGATTTTTTCGGTATTGATAATTTTCAGTTAACGTATGGTTTTTGCTCTAAAAATTTGAAAAAATATCTAGAAAGCAAAGATCCAGTTACAGGTCTGAAAAATGGGCGTGTTGCTCCTGAACTAGATCAGCACATGGCGCATGAAGTGAATAACAATGGTAAATATTATTGTAAACGGCCGGGTGCTGCTTGTGACTTTTTTATTTTGGGTTCACCTAGTAATGAAGTAGTAGATTGGATAGTCAGCGAAAAATTACCGTTTGATTCTTTATACTTTTATGGAGTAGATAGACCAATTCATATCAGTTATGGTTCTCAACACAAGAGAGACATAAGGACGTTCACGCCATCGGGACAACCGACACAAAAGGGAATTGAACATTGGGTTAAGGTAGCTAAGGAATTGCAAGGATAGCTTAAGAATCGTATAGAAATAAATGCTTGAGGAGAGGCCCCTGCTTCGCGTTTCTAATTCGTAAAGTTGATGACATATAACCTAGTTATGGGTTATACGTCACTCCATAAATGGAGGCGGTCGTCTTCAGAAAGACATTCCCAGGCAGTAGGTTCCCAACCCCCTTACCTAAAAAGAACTACGAGAAAATTTACTCCCCTCCCCTTGTAGGTGTTGGGTTGGGGGAGAGGTCAGATTGGATTAAATCTAAGATAGAACCGCTATAATTGGCTTTTGTCTTTTGTCTTTTTTTACGATAAGATTGTACTAATTTTATCTGATAGGGATCGGCATCTTTGCGCCAATAAAGACGATAATTCTTAATTTCCGCACAGTTTTTTTCTAGAATATGCTGCCAACCTTTAAGATTTTTAATCGCACTAGGATCGTCTAAAAGTCCCCAATTTTCTTCTTGCTGAGTAAGCCTGACAAATTTTTTGTAGTTTGGATAGTCGGGAGTGACTAAACTTTCTTTTCGGTGCAGAATTGGAGGGTCGTTGATTTTTTTATAATTCTTATGTCTGACGCTTAAATCTCTGAGATCAATCTGCATACTGGTGTGCAGAATTGGATGAGGTTCGGCGTCAAATTCCGGGTAAAATAAGTAAGATATTTTTGGTTGGTTGGTGTAAAACTTGATTAAGGTGGCTCCATCTAATCGGCCGATTGTGCGATTGGCGCAGCCTTCGTAGAGGCGCAACAAAGGGTCAAGTTCCGAAAAAGCTGATATGTGAACTAGAAAGGAACTGGGAAAAAGGGGAGCGTGTTTAAACCCGGTGGTACAGCCAACGGCGCTTTGTTGGCAACAGTTAGCAATTACACCAGGGTCGCCTAAACTAAATAGCATTTCTTCAGCCATTTCCCAAGCTTCTTCGTAGGTGTCAAATAAACCTTTTATGTCATTTCGGATTTCTGATGTAATGTGTTTGGATTTGTGCGATCGCGCAAATTTACTGAGTGCAAGATAAACTAGAAGGTCGAGGCGGCGTTTATGCGCGATTGCATCCCACTCTTTTTGGTCGGTAGCTTGTAAAATTACCTGAAATGCACGACGAAAATTACCAAATTCTGCCCTCAAATCTTCTAACTCTGCTACTTCACTTTTTACTGGCAAACGGCCGCGTTCAGTTACAAAAGTCATTAGCGGCGCTAACATTTCCTGGTAATCTTCAAATCGCTTGATGTTGGCGCGAACTCTGGGAGTAGTAGCGCGGGAACGAAAGCGCGAAGCGCGGTATGTTTCGGCAAGGCTTTCATCTCGAAAAACAAAGTAAATTCCCAGCGCAACTGGCACCGAATCGACACTAAGAACCTGGTCAATATAAGTTTTAAGTTCTTCCTGTTGGTAGTATTTCTGAAAAGTATGGCGGCGAGTTATCACTCCATCGCCATAAGCAACTTGTCCCGTTTCTCTATCATCAATTAAAACAAGTGCGGCAACAATTAAAACTTTTCCTGTTAGTTCCCACGCTTTTATTAACGCTTCTCGACGCTCATCTGTGCGTTCAATTACATTGATTACATAGCCGATATTGACGATATCTGCTGGGGTAAGAGGAGTATCAGGAGAATAATAAGGGTCCCAACCTGCGCTGATGTAGCCTTTTTCTGAGATGTACGTGATATCGCTACCATGACCACAACCATAATCAAAAAAAGTTGTATCTTGATTAAATAAGTCAGCTTCCATTGCGAGACGCACCGGACGGGAAATATTTTTGCGGATAATTGCGGCTTTGTGGCGTTCTATTTTTGGCAGTTGAAAGGGCGATATTGGCGCTAGGCGAATAATTTGATGTCCCTGAATTTCGACCCCATAATTTTCTAAACATTGCAACCAACCCCGAAGAGTTCCAATCGAAGAAGTTTTGTTTAAAAGCCGCAATTCTTCTTCCTGGCGGGTGAGGTTAGCGAATTCTTGGTAGTGGGGATAGTCTGGGGTAACGAAGGTTTCTTTACGGTGGAGAATGGGAGGATTATCGCTGGTGCTGTAGTCGCGATCGCTTATACTCCTATTTTGGATGTCAACCTGGATGCTGGCGTGTAAGGCGGGATGGGCATCAGTATCAAATTCAGGGTAGAACAGGTAAGATATTTTAGTCGGCTGCTCTATGTTGAACTTGATAATGTTAGCGCCATCAATACGATTAAAAGTACGCCTTGCATAGCCTTCGGAGAGTCTCAGCAGTGGATGAAGGTGCGAAAGTGCTGATACATGAACGTAGAGCGCTCCGGGCAAGAGTTTACCAATTTCACTGACTTGGCAACAGTAAGCAATGATACTGGATGCGATCGCATCCAACAAAATTTCAGCAGCAGTCTCTCCAACTTGCTCGTAATTGTCGCGCAAGGCATTAAGATCAGTTTCGACAGCGGCGGCGATGTTTTCGAGTTGGAAGCGATCGCTAAAATTGTGAAGGGCGAGGTAAATGAGGATGTATTCGCGCCAATGTGCTTGAGTCAAGCATAGAAACAGCAACGCATCCCACTTTTCAACAACTTTATTTCTCATGCTCTCACCATTTCCCCGAAAAACATGATACATACACTGTAAAATCAATGTGTTAATTAAGACGTTGAAGAATTATTAATTGCTCTTAAATAATCTTTTCAAATCGGAAATACGTAGAAAAGCTTATCAATTTATACTCCCTTACTTGCTCTCTTTCTCTACCAGTCACAGAGATCCTGATTCAAAGTATAGAATTCCATAAAACAATCAATCAGTATTTTCTTCCACAATTAGTAAAGAACTTTAAAATGCAAATTCAAGCATTAGCAGCCCAGCAGCAAGGGGCAACTCTCCAGCCCTACGAATTCGCCGTCGAACCCCCACAGGCGCACGATTGCGTCATCAAAGTGTTAGCGTGCGGCATCTGTCACTCAGACCTGCACATGATTGATAATGACTGGGAGACATCCAACTATCCCCTAGTGCCTGGTCACGAAGTCATTGGCGAAGTAGTGGAAATTGGTTCGCAGGTGAATCATATCAAAACGGGAGACAGAGTAGGTGTTGGCTGGCAACGTTCCTCCTGTCTGCAATGCCGCGATTGTCTCAGAGGAAATGAAAATCTGTGCGACGAAAATCAAGGATTAATTGTCACCGGGCCTGGTGGCTTTGCTGACTATCTGATGGTGGATTCTCGCTTCGCCTTCCCGATTCCAGCAGGCATTGAGACAAAATTAGCAGGGCCCTTATTGTGCGCCGGAATCACAGTCTACTCCGCTTTACGCAGTGCGGGAATGACCTCCGGGCAAGAAATTGGCGTGATTGGCGTTGGTGGTTTGGGTCATTTGGCGGTGCAGTTTGCTAGCCGTTTAGGTAACAGCGTCACCGTCTTTACTACCTCAGACGACAAAGCTGAATTTGCCCATCAGCTAGGGGCGCGTCACACAGTTGTTGTCCCTGCTGGAACGCCACCAGCACCCACCCAGAAGCTGAACATTCTGCTGAGTACGGTTCCTGCTTCTCTTGATTGGGCAGCTTATCTGGAACACCTTGATTCTGATGGAACTTTAGTTTTGGTGGGCGTTCCCTCTGAACCGCTAAATGTGCCTATCGGAGCAATGCTAAATAAGCGTCGCCGAATTATGGCATCTCCAATTGGGGGACGGGCAATGATGCTGGAAATGCTTTCTGTGGCGGAGAAATATGGGATTCAACCGCTGGTTGAAGTGTTTCCTTTTGAACAAGCTAATGAGGCAATGCAAAAGGTGCGCGATAACAAGGTGCGTTATCGAGCTGTGCTGGCGAAGTAATAGAATTTAGAAGAGTTATGAGTTATCGCAATTCTATTTGATTTCTAGAGACGTTGTATGCAACGTCTCTACCTTTTTTAAATGAACTGCCGAGGACCAGAGGAAGAGAAAGGAGAAGTTTACCAATGAGTTAGAATGGCTATAGGAGCTTTGAATTAATAGCTATTAAGTCCCTGTTTTAAGAATTTTCCAGTTATGTTGCTTTGAGCGTGTAGGGTTTTGTTCCTGTATTAAATTTTTAGTTACTAATTACCAATTACCTTGCCTTGAGTTACTATTGCCTACAGAAAAATATTTTTGCGCCTGAATATCTCAGCAAATTGCAGGGGCAGATTCTAGCTTCTCCGTATTTTGCGGTTAACAACTTAAACCGCGACTTTGTGGAAACTAAAGGATTTTCGATTGTATTTCAGCGCTCAGGTGTTGCGGAAGTTGAGAGACTTTTTCCCTTTTTTAAACCTTATTTAAGCGTGGCTTTGCATTCGACGTGCAACGCCTTTTATCTAAATCCTTTGATGCTTAAAGAGGGTTCTCGTGTAGATCCGCATATCGACCGCAGCCTGCGTTCTTATTGCAAGACTATCGAACCGCCAGATAGAGTAAGTGTACTTTATATCCAGGTGCCACCGGATCTTGTTGGAGGGGAGTTAGTGCTACGCTCTTCAAAGCGAAATGTAGGACAAATCCGCCCCCAAGTTAATACTTTAGTAGATTTTCAGGGCGATTTAACTCACTCAGTTAATCAAGTTACAAGTCCAGGGTTTCGCCTGAGTTTGGTTTGCGAACAGTATAGTTTGTCTGAGAAGGAACTTGAAGATATTCCTGAGTTTACGATTGAATCGAGGGCGAAAAAAATGAAAAAAGAGAAATTATGAAGCTGCTAATATACGCCCACACCCTGAAGGGTGGCGCTATACAAGCAAAGCCTGTCTGTATAGCCGCGACTTTAGTCGTCAGGCATTTTTACTAAACTCTAGAATTTGCTGGGCGGTAATTTGGGGTTGTTCAAGGTGGGGAACGTGACCGCAATTTTGGAGCCAGATTAGTTGAGATTGCGCGATCGCGTTCCTAAACTTCTCTGCATCTCCCGTCCCCAAAATCCTGTCAGAGTCGCCCCACAAAATCAGCGTTTGCTTGTCAATTTTGGCAATTTTATCGCCCAAAAAGTTGTAACCGCCACTCTTGGTAAAGGCAATTAAAGCATCGTGCCAACCAGCAGAATCTAGGTGCAAAGCGGCACACAGTTGGGCATCGAGGGAGGCAAGAGTTTGATCGTGGTAAGCATTGCGTGAAATGCGATCGCGTACTTTCGGATTCCGCAAAAATGAAGTAGCTAGATAGGCGATGGGCGGAACTAAGAACCTGCCAATATTGGGCGCACTGGCAAAACCAGCGCTATCAATCAGCACCAACTTTTGCACAGCTTCCGGGTAGGTAAGAGTAAAATCTATCGCCGCCGCGCCTCCCATAGAAGCACCCACCAAAATTATTGGCTCTTTGATCAGCGTTTTCCAAAAATAGTAGAGATGGGTTTTAATAGCAGATGGGCTAAAGGGTAATTTGGTCAAGCGTTCTGTAAACCCGAAACCCAATAAATCCAGCGCCCACGTCTCATTTTGAGCCGCCAGCAGCGGCAAGAGGCGGCGAAACTCGAATACAGAGCTATCGAAGCCGTGAAGTAGCAAGATCGGCGTGCCACCGCTACCCTGGTGGACGTAGGTAGTAGCGATCGCTTGTTGCCCAAGAGGAGTAGCGATCGCGTGACACTCGATGCTTTGAGCCAGCGCAATCGAGGTAGATTCAGAGAGTTGCGCGATCGCGGATGGTAGAGAACTGGTAAACATGAATTTTAGTTTACCGTGGAGAAGGGCGATCGAAAAGTCACCCTAGAAGAAATGGAGATCAAACCTTGAAAAATCAGTATTCGCAGAATTGGCAAACACTCGTAGCAGGGATTCTTGCAGCATTAGTGCTTCTCATTGGTCTCAATTCTTTTATTATCATCACCCCAGGCCAAGCCGGAGTAATCAGCATTCTCGGTAAAGCCCAAGATGGAGGTTTGTTAGAGGGAATCCACATCAAACCACCACTGATTTCAGTAGTAGACGTGTACGATCTGACAGTGCAAAAATTTGAAGTTCCGGCGCAAAGTTCCACCAAGGATCTTCAGGATTTATCCGCTAGATTCGCCATCAACTTCCGCCTCGACCCGATAAAGGTAGTTGAGGTAAGAAGGAAACAAGGAACCTTAGAGAATATCGTCTCGAAAATTATTGCGCCCCAGACTCAGGAATCCTTCAAAATTGCCGCCGCCCGGAGAACAGTTGAAGAAGCAATTACCAAAAGAAATGAACTGAAGGAAGACTTTGATACTGCCTTGGGGGAACGGTTAGATAAGTACGGGATTATTGTGCTAGATACCAGCGTAGTTGACCTAGCTTTCTCCCCAGAATTCTCTAGAGCAGTCGAAGAGAAACAAATCGCTGAACAGCGGGCGCAACGAGCCGTCTACGTAGCGCAGGAAGCTGAACAAGAAGCCCAAGCAGAAATCAATCGCGCCCAAGGTAAAGCGGAAGCTCAAAGACTCCTCGCTGAGACACTTAAGGCACAAGGGGGTGCATTAGTTCTTCAGAAAGAAGCAATTGAAGCTTGGAGACAGGGAGGTTCCCAAATGCCAAAAGTTTTGGTAACGGGTGGTAACTCTAATAGCAGTATTCCATTCCTTTTTAACCTGGGTAATCTTCAGGATACATCCGCCCCTCAGTAGATAGTGTTAAAAGATTTACACAATGTTTGACTTTTTCGATTCAGATCCCTCCTTTTAAAGGGGGACGAGGGGAGCTAGAGCCTATTCGCTTAACGTTTTGCTCCCCCCAACCCTCTTTTAAAGGGGGCTAAGAAAATTTGTAGGGTGGGAATTATCCACTCTGAAAAATGCTGAACAATTAAACTGAAATTATGAGCATCTTCACACTACAATCTGTTAAAAAAGACTTTGGCATCAAAGAAATCCTAAAAGATGCCAGTTTTAGCCTTGATCCCACAGATAAAGTTGGATTAATTGGCACCAACGGCTCTGGGAAATCTACGCTGTTGAAGATAATAGCTGGTTTAGAACCGATTGATGACGGTCAACTTTTAGTTAACTCTGGAGTGCGAATTGTTTACTTACCGCAACAACCAGATTTAAACGAAGATAATACAGTTTTAGAGCAGGTTTTTGCTGATAGCGGCGAACAAATGTCCCTCGTGCGGGAATATGAGGAGTTGTCAGATAAACTGGCTCACAATCCAGAGGATAGCCAGCAACTAATGTCTCGCTTCTCTGCTGTCATGCAACGCATGGATGCGACTGGTGCTTGGGAACTAGAAACGAATGCAAAAATCATCCTCACAAAACTAGGAATAGAAGATTTTAACGCTCAAGTTGGTAGTTTATCTGGCGGATATCGCAAACGCATTGCCTTAGCAGCCGCCTTGCTATCAGAACCCGATGTGTTGTTGATGGATGAACCGACAAACCATTTGGATGCTTTATCTGTTGAGTGGTTGCAGAGTTACTTAAATCGCTATCGAGGTGCAATTCTGTTAATTACTCACGATCGTTATTTTCTCGATCGCGTCACCAATCGTATCCTCGAAATCGATAGAGGAGAACTCTACACATACGCCGGTAACTATTCTTATTATCTGGAAAAAAAAGCTCTCAGTGAAGAATCTGCCATCAGCAGTCAACGCAAACATCAGGGCGTACTTCGCCGCGAATTAGAATGGCTGAAAAGAGGGCCAAAAGCGCGTAGCACCAAACAGAAAGCCCGGATAGATCGCGTCCACGATATGCAAAACTTGGAGTTTAAACAAGTTCAAGGAAAAGTTGATATTGCTACTCCTGGTCGTCGGATTGGCAAAAAAGTTATTCAGGTAAAAAATGTTTCTAAAGGCTACGATGGACGCACTCTAATTAAAGATTTTACCTACGAATTCAGTCCGGAAGACCGCATCGGCATTATTGGCGGCAATGGCGCAGGTAAATCTACTTTAATGGATATTATCACCGCCCGCATTCAACCGGATTCAGGCAGCGTTGAAATAGGCACAACAATTCACATCGGCTACTTTGACCAGCACTCTGAAGAACTACTCGAAGCTTTGAACGAAAATCAGCGAGTAATCGACTACATAAAAGAAGTGGGGGAATACGTCAAAATTGCCGACGGAACTCAGATTACAGCCTCGCAAATGTTGGAGCGTTTCTTATTTCCTGGTAATCAACAATATGCCCCAATCAATAAGCTTTCCGGTGGTGAAAAACGTCGCTTATTTCTGTTGCGCGTTTTGATGAGCGCTCCCAATGTTTTAATTTTGGACGAACCGACAAATGACTTAGATGTGCAAACCCTCGCAGTGCTGGAAGACTATCTAGAAGATTTCAACGGATGCGTAATTGCAGTATCCCACGATCGCTATTTTCTCGACCGTACTGTAGAGACTATTTTTTCTTTTGAACCAGGGGGAAACCTACGTTTATATCCGGGCAATTACTCTATATATCTGGAGTTCAAGCAAGCAGAAGAAGAACTTGAAAAGGCTGAAGCCACTGCTAATAATAAAGACAAGCAGAAAGATACTCAATCCAAAGATTGGAAGTCCCAGAGGCAAGCACCAGATAACGGCAAGCCGCGCAAGCTTTCATCAAAAGAGAAGCGCGAGTTTGAGATGCTTGAAGGTAAGATTGCCCAACTGGAATCCCAAAAATCTGAAGTAGAGAAAGAGCTTTATAATGCTCCTCCTGGCAAAATCACCCTGGTTCGGGAACTGTATGAAAAGGTGGAATCTTTAACTCAACAAATTGACGCTGCGACTGAACGTTGGATGGAATTAGCTGAGGTTGAGGCTTAACAGAATAGGAGAGGAATATTAACGTAACGCTAAACCTACACAGGATTTAGAATTAACTAACGAGCCGTTTTACGAACTATTCGGGAAAAGTGCGCTAATATTCACCACCTTCCTGAAACAGCACGCATTGTGAGAATCTATTAGCAGTTATATTACTCGCACACTGGAGGAACAATGACACCAGTAGAGATTCTTGTGTTACTGGTGATTGCCGCGATTTGCGGCAGCACTGGGCAAGCGTTGGTTGGTTACTCGGCAGGAGGTTGCCTACTTTCGATAGTAGTTGGAATTATCGGTGCATACATAGGACTCTGGGTTGCCAATGAGTTTGATCTTCCTGTGATATTTGCTCTCAATATTGGAGGTAAGCCCTTCCCCATTATCTGGTCAATTATTGGCTCAGCTATCTTTGCAGCCATTCTAGGTTTTGTAAATCGGTTAACTCAAAATAATCGGCGATGATTTGAGGAACTTAAAAACTTTTCTCAAAGAAGATTTAGATTAGCTGGTGCCGTAACTCTAAAAAAGCCTCCTGTGAAGTAGGCTTTTTTATAAAATATGCTTCCTATTAGTTCAAACTTTACTGTTGCGTTAGCAGTTAAATCAAGATAAAGTTTTAGTACAAGTCGGCTTTCTCTAATGCTCACTTAATTCTAAATCAAAAAATAAAATTGATATGACCTTGACTTGTCAACAACTTCTGCAAAAACATACTCAAGCGTGGCAAGAAGCTACGGTGCATCCCTTCCTCGTGCAATGCAAATTAGGAACTATTCAGCAGAAACAATTCAATACATGGTTGGTGCAAGATTATCTCTTTGTTGTGGATTTCACCCGAATGGTAGGGAGAATATTAGCTAACGCGCCTTCACAACATTTTGATGTAATTTTGGGCGGATTAGTAGCACTGAAAGATGAACTTAACTGGTTTAAGGAAAAAGCTGCTCTGCAAAAGCTAGATTTAGATACCCAAAAACAACTAACTTGCTCAGAATACTGTGACTACATGAACAGCCTTGCTGCAATGCCATACCCAGTTCAAGCGACTGCTTTTTGGGCAATTGAATTAGCATATAATCAAGGTTGGCAGTTGCCTGGGGTGATGCCAGAACCCTACACTGAATTTGCAGACAGATGGGGAAATCCTGGTTTTACAAACTATGTAAAACTTTTGGAACAGCAAGCTGATCAGGGGCTACAAACTGCATCAGAAAGCATTCAACATCAAGCAGAAGAAGCATTTCTAAAAGTAGCAAGATTGGAAAAAGATTTTTGGCAGATGGCGTTTAATGCAGCATAGGAAAATCCCCGACGGCGTAGGAGCGAGTTGTTTTTCCGCGCTCCTACCAGGCATTCACGGAGTTTGTTTGGCTTTGATAATATCTATAAAAATTAGATATAAAGCCTGCTGAGCCAGGCTTAGAAGGCAAAAGCGCCAAATAGCCTGAGCGCACTGAAGGCATTTTTGCTAATCGATATAATCGCTTGTAATATCAAGTTCGTCAGGGTTATTTGAAGCGATTGGGCGATCTCCAGCTATAGAAATCGTCTCATCAACGTGAAGATTAGTAGAGGCGATTGGGCGGTGTCCATCTACATCAATAGTGCCTTGAACCTGAATATCATCGGCAACAATTGGACGCTTCCCATCGATATCGACTGTTTCAAGAACCTGAAGATTACTAGGATCAACCGGACGGTGTCCATCAATGTCAATAGTGTTTTGATCCTGAATACTACTAGAGGCAATTGGGCGGTGTCCATCTATGTCGATGGTGTCTTTAACCTGCATATCATCAGAAGCAACTGGACGCTTCCCATCTATGTCAATTGTTTTAGGAGTTTGTTTGTCTTTGCCATCACTAGCAATATTTTTCTCCTCATGATTTGCAGTATTATCCGTACTCATTTTATGACTCCTTGTTTTCTTGTGTGCTAACGCTACAACTGGCTGAAAGCTGCTGAGCATTGATTGTATTATACAATTTGTACTGTAAGTATTAGTAAAAAATGATAGCTATGATTTTAGAAAGTCCTTTATATACTACAAACTATGGCGCTGCTTATATTGGCGATTCGCTGGAATTACTAGATTGCATTGAACCTGATTCAATTGACTTAGTAATTACTTCTCCCCCATTTGCGCTGCTACGCGAAAAGAGTTATGGCAATGTTGATCAAGAAGCTTATATAGATTGGCTGTTTGCTTTCTGTAAAAAGGTGTATTGCATTCTAGCACCGCAGGGAAGTTTTGTACTCGATCTTGGTGGAGCATACCAAAGTAAACGTCCAGTGCGATCGCTATATAACTATCGTATCTTAATTAAACTATGCGACGAGCTGGATTTTCGTCTAGCTGAAGAGTTTTTTTGGTACAATCCTTCCAAGTTGCCTTCGCCGATTGAATGGGTTAATAAACGTAAAATTCGAGCTAAAGATGCTGTTAATACTGTTTGGTGGTTGTCTAAAACTGACAATCCTAAAGCTAATGTGAGTAAGGTTCTGGTTCCTTACTCCGAACGAATGAAAAAGCTGCATGAAAATCCTGAAAAATATTACAAACCAAAAGAACGTCCATCAGGTCACGATATTGGAACAAGTTTTGCTACTAATAATGGTGGTGCTATACCTTCCAATTTGTTGCAAATTCCCAATACTGAAAGCAATTCTCGATACATTCAGCTATGTAAGGCGGTGGGAATTCCTGCACATCCGGCTCGCTTCCCTCAAAAACTACCGCTATTTTTTATCAACTTTTTAACAGAACTAGGAGATACAGTTTTGGATATTTTCGCCGGATCTAATACTACTGGATTTGCTGCTGAAACTGTGCAACGCCGCTGGATTGCCTTTGAGCAAAATCCCTCTTATTTAGCTGCTTCTGCTTTTCGATTTCTAGATGCTAACGAAAATAATGATGCAGCTGCAAAACTATTTGAAAAGCTTCTGAGAAGGCAAGAAAAAATCAAAATTACACCCTCTGAAACCCAGCTTCACCACAGTTTTATATAATGCTAAATTTTACAACTGAAAACCTCTACCGCACCTGCACCGAATTTCTTGAACAAAATCCTGAAAAACGGTTGCTGATACTCAAAGACCTTGGTATAGCGCGTTACGCCGATTTCTTAACCCAAATGCCATTAACTGAGGCAAATGTAGCTTGTGTAATGCGTTTTTTCAAAGATACAAGTCGGGTCAAATTTCCTAATCTTAGGGGAGCAGATTTATCTGGTTTAAATTTGGACGGCGTTAACTTTATCCGGGGAGATTTATCAGGAGCCAATTTAAGGGGAAGTCGTTTATTAGAAGCCGATTTGTTATTTGCCAATTTCGCTGGCGCAGACTTGAGAAATGCAGATTTGAGGGGTGCAACTCTGAATGAAACTATATGGACAAATGCTTTATTAGAGGGGTGCAACTTTGGCACAGGGATTGGGTTAACCAACGAACAGCGCAGATATTTAAAAATTTGCGGTGCTAATTTCAACGATTAAAGTAATGGGAAGGAAGGAAACTAAACTCGATATAAATATTTGTCTCCTAACGTTTAGTCGCCCGGCGCAACATATAATTATTCTTAACTGAAAGTACGCGATCGCGCTTATTGTCGCCTTAGCTTCAAATCAATTCTGCTTGTTCAAAAATCTGTCTTGTTGTTAGTTCTAACCCTGGAAGCAGTGTATCCACAATCGGCATAGTATCTGTGTAGGCTTGAATTCTTCCATCTGGTAAAAATACCCTAATATTCATAGGTTCAGGATCTACAACCCACACTCTGGAAATACCAGCCGCAAAATAATCTTTAGCCTTATCTTCAAATTGTTTGATAGTTTGCTCTGGCGAAATAATCTCTATTACCCATTCAGGAATGGCAGGACAAGCTTCATTACGCTTCCAACTTGCGGGTAAGCGTTCATAGGAAATGTACGTTAAATCGGGTACAGGTGCCCAATCCTGACCATTACGCTGCAACAGCACTGCCCATTCTAGAACGATTCGTCCGCGTCCTCTACACCACGCTCCGATGAGAACCCATAAAGCTGATTGTAAAGCCGAATGGAAATATTTTGGAGACACTTTAGGGACTGCTTGACCATCTACAAACTCATATATTACATCTCCTTCTGGTAAAGCCAAAAATTCCTGTAATGTGAGTTTGGTTCCCTTGCTTACATTGACCATCATCTACCTCGATTGGTGAGTAATAAATTTACGATACTAGAAGCTAATTCTGTAATTTATTTTTAAGTTATTTCGCTTTTAATACCTGTCTGTACTTTCCAAAGACTGGCATAAATTCCCCGTTTAGCTAATAGTTGTTCGTGTCGTCCTTGTTCTACTAATTTGCCGTATTCCATCACATAAATACAATCAGCATTGCGGACAGTGGAGAGACGATGAGCGATCGCGATCGTGGTGCGATTGGCGGTAATTCGTTCTAGCGATCGCTGAATGGCTGCTTCTGTCTCATTGTCTACGGCGGAGGTAGCCTCATCGAGAATCAGAATCGGTGGATTTTTCAACACCGCACGCGCGATCGCAATCCGCTGTCTTTGTCCGCCAGATAATTTCTGACCTCGCTCACCTACAATTGTGTCGTAGCTTTCGGGAAGCTGCATGATAAAATCGTGCGCCTCGGCAATTTTAGCAGCTTCTATTACTTCAGCTTCAGTAGCATCGGGACTACCGTAGGCGATATTTTCTGCTACTGTACCATGAAATAAGAAGACATCTTGGCTCACTAACCCGATGCAAGAGCGCAAATCTCTGAATTTTAAATCACGCAATTCAATCCCATCTAAGGTAATAGTTCCCGATTTAATTTCGTACAATCTCAGTAACAGTTTTACCAGGGTACTCTTACCCGAACCAGTAGAACCCACTATGGCAATTGTCTTTCCCGCCGGAATGTGTAAAGAGAGATTTTTAATAACTGGATTTCGCCCGTTATAAGCAAAAGTGACATTCTGTAATTCCACTTCGCCGCGCACTGAAGCAACGGGTAAGGAAACGTGTCCAGAATGAATCGCAATCGGTGTATCAAGCAGATTCATGACTCGGTTTGTGGAAGCCATTGCTCGTTGATACTGATCGAGAGTTTCACCCAATCTTGTTAAAGGCCAGAGCAACCGTTGTGTTAGGAATACTAATACACTGTAAGTACCTACAGAAAGTCTGCCATTTGCGGCATCCATACCTCCGATTAGCAACGTTGCTGTAAAGCCGATTAAGATAATAATGCGAATCAAAGGAACAAAGGCAGAACTGAGAGCGATCGCGCTCCTGTTACTTTGCCGATAAGCCTCACTTTCTTCTGCTATCCTGTTAGTTTCATATTTCTCTGTGACAAAACTTTTAATCGTTGTTATCCCGCTCAAATTATTCGATAAGCGACTGTTGAGCAGACTTACCTTTTCCCGAACATCAGCATAGCGAGGAGCAAGGCGATGCTGAAAAGCAATCGAACCCCAGAGAATAAATGGTATTGGCAACATTGCCATCCAAGCTACACTAGGAGCCAAAATAAAGAAGGCACCGCCAATAATTACAACTGTTGTGGCAACCTGGATCAGATCGTTAGCTCCAGCATCCAAAAAACGCTCTAATTGATTGATATCATCGCTGAGGATAGACATCAAACCGCCAGTGCTGCGTTCTTCAAAGTAGGCTAATTCCAGTTCCTGAATATGGCTGTAAGCATCAAGGCGTAAGTCATGCTGAATATTCTGAGCCAAATTGCGCCAAAGCAGAGCATAAGCATACTCAAAAATAGATTCCAGCCCCCAAATAATGAAGCTGAGAAAGGTAATTACTACAAGTTGCCCAAAGACATCTTTTATGCCGAATTTAGCAATCAGAGAAGTATCTTTTTGAACTACCACATCCACTGCTAAACCGATTAATGCGGGTGGTGCTAAGTCAAAAAGTTTATTGAGAATTGAACAGACAGTTGCTTGCCTAATAGCATCGCGATAGTTGTGTCCATATTCAAACAGACGCTTGAAGGGATGCGTCTTAGGCGACCGATTTAGGGATTGTTTACGAGCCAAGGTGATACTTCGCTAGATAGTTAAAGCTGACTTTAACCACTTTAGCAATTATCCAGCTGACAGCTTATGCAAAATGGCTGATAGGTATGAATACCAGTTGGGTTTATCGGCGCAACATTTGAATTGTTGAAACTGCCTATAGGCAAGTCTTTCAAAATCCAAAATCCGAAATGGTATAAGTCTTTACTCTTCTATTTGCGCGATCGCATCCGCTGGCGATACATCACTATAGATAACAGACATAATCCCTGGCAGGTATTCATCCATCATCGTCACGTTGGCATAAACCATCTGTTTGATTAGTGCTGAAGTGAGGCGATCGCCTTCAACATCTATACTTGTTTTGTAGCGAATTTCCCCATCGGCAAAGTCTAGCTCAAAGTTGCCAACTATCGTGCCAGAATTTGCTCTAGTGATGAACTCTGCGATCGCCATTCGCTTGTTTTCTGGGGCGTTTACTGGGCAAACTGAGTAAAAAACAAATTGCTCTTGTTTCTCTCTTACCTTGGCGTAGCAAGTCAATTTGCCATTTTCACCTTGGAAAGCCATCTGTAAAACTGGCTCTCCTTTAATCTGGTAAAAAGGCCATTCATCCTCTTTGAAGAAATTGACCATTTCCTCAAAGATTTCTCCGCTAGAAGTTGCAACTTGGGCGATCGCATCTATAGTAACATCAGCCATTTCTTGGAAGAAATCGACAATTCCCTCAAGGATGTCACTCGTGGCATTTTGAGTCATTTCCGACAGATTGGCTTCTGTCCACTCTTTGAAGAAGTTAGCGATCGCATTCCCAATTTCTTCGCTGGAAGTTTCACCATTTGCCAGAGCAGATGGATTAATATAAGCCCAGAATGTACTGTAGCCAGTTTCGCCTGATTCCTGTTGCTGCTTAACAGATAACCCCAACCAATTCTCGGTATATAGTAGCGGGTGGTCTGGCTGTTCCCCGCTAAGATTTAGGATATAGTTTGCCACTTCGTTAGCATCTGCGGCGTGTTCTACTAGATGCGGTAGTGAATCGGGTTTTAAACTAATTTCAATTTTGATATCTAGTTCGGGTTGGAATTTTCCAGCAGAGAAAGAGCCGCGTACTTCCGGCTTAAGATTAAATAGTGCCTCAGTGTCGATGCGTTGGTAGAGTTCTGGGTTGACTATTAAGGTGAAACGACACTCGATGAGTTGGTCGTCTTGTTTGGTTAGGGAAAGGGCGATCGCATGAAGGGTGAGGGGCGTAATAGTGCTAGCACGTAAAGTTAGTTCGTTGTTCAGTTGATATTTTTCTGTATTTGTCGTCATAAGCTAGTAGAATCTTAATCTCTGGCAATCGAACTCCTTTACAATCGTTCCTTTACAACCGTGATGTTTCAGCTAGGAGAAATATCAAATGGACTCACAATCTCTCCTGCTCGATTAATGTAAACTTGTTTTGCGCCTTTTCTTTTTTTTCCCTGCCCTGCAATCATCGCTGTAGTAAGTTTCCGAATCTCATGGTTGTGATAATGATCCGGAGGTGGAAGATATCCCACGAAGCTATCAATAAATAAAAATTCGGGAGAGAGTATCACCTCTCCTTGAGAGGTTAACAACCCCCATTTTTTATTTTGTCGAAAAGGAGCAATTCCATAATTAAATGAGCCGATCTCCTCGTACAATGGTTCAATTACCCATTCTCCTTTCGTATTGATGACCCCAAAGTTAGAACCCGTTTTCTTGACAATGCATAAACCTTCATGAAAACCCGAAGAATAGGCAAATCTTTCTTCAAAGGCGAGGTCTCCATTTGTTTTGATAAAACCTATTCGGTTATCTTCAGCTTCGTGGACTTCTGTAGGAAGAATAACCGGACAGAGTCCGTTTCTAAATCCATGAGTGTTGGCATTAATTTTACAGGGTACTGTTTCTAGCCGTTGACCATTTTTATCAATAAAGAAGAAACTTTCTGTTTGAGATGCTTTCAGGAGCTGACTAACCAAGGCATACCCCTCTTGGAAGCGTTTTGCTGTTTCAAATCGAACGTCAAACAGTTCTTCTCCCTCTTTATTGATGTAAGTCCATCCCTCTTCCGTCGCAACAGCAGCTACTCCTTCGCTAAATCCTAAGCTGACTTCTCCCTCGTAGTCTATGTTAAATTGAGGCGAAATTTTAAATTCTCCCGCTTGGTCGATAAAGCCAACTTTTTCACTGATATCCGCATACTGGGCAAGTCCCTCACTGAAAGATGAACAGAATGGAGTATGCCTTAAAGGAATAATTTCTTGACCGCTGGAGTTGATATACCCTTGGAGCCTAGTTGGAGATATAATTTCTTGACCATCGGAGTTGATATACTTTTGGATGCTGGATTCGATGTCTGTAGATATTTCCACTATGCAGCGATCTTCAGAGAAGCGTCCTACAAGATCATAAATAGGTTCTACTATCAATTCTCCGTCTGAATTAATAAATCCATATTTTAGGTCTTTGACTACTGGATAAAGCATAGTCTTATTTATTTTACAAAAAAAGGTGTGGTTTTATTGGATTTGATTTAGGTAATCCTGGATAATATTCCTGAATTTTTGAATGATTTGATTTTCGTTCTTCTTAGACTTGTTAGTATTATAGTAACTTTCTATTCTTTCATATAATTCACTATCATTTTTTACAATAGAAATCTGCCGTTCTCTAACCTTTTTAGGTACTGTCCCCTTTTTATTTGGATCTTTCTCGACATTTTTTGAACTGCGTGGATCTGTACCACCCGTGGTCATAGCCATAATGTTAAAAGCAGGCTGGCTAGCATTAGCCGGATTATTAAGCGCAATCAAATTAGTGATATGGGATGGGCTGTACCTGAAGGGTTCTGCTACTAGAGATGCTACTAGCATAGCTGTATTATTCGCTGGAGTAGTCCGGCTTTCATGAATATTTCTTAATAAATTTAATAAGCTGCCCACAGTCAGATTAAATTTACTATATTCATATCCCTTAACTTCTTTATCAGTAGTTATTTTTCCATCTTTTTTAGTAATCGTAGCAGCTTCTGCTGCATTATAAGGATAGACATAATTATTACGAACTGGATCTTGATCTACAAAGAATTTATTACCTCCTACTTCAATCGCATTGTTTTTGTCTGTAGTCGCACGTCCATAATCTCTTTGAATACTGGCAATTGTTCTTTGGATTCCTCTAGGTAGAGGATCACTCTCTTCATCTTCCTCACTTTTGCCTTTATAAAATTTATCGCTAACCGCTTCTAAAGCCCGTTCTATCAGATTATCAATGGGAGTATCAAGTTCTCCTTCTTTATGAAAAATTTCATAATCTTTTTCAGTATCATTAGGCTTGATTAGTACGTGAAGCTTTAATCCTGACTCCTGCTTATTGGTTTGTTTTATTTTTTCTATCTCAATAGTTAACTTAATGCCTTTCTTGAGCTGACTTGAATAGTATTTTTTGAGTTTTTTCGCTTGTTTTTGTTTCGACTTGAAGTATTGATTGAATCCCTCTGATGTTTCTTCGTCGAGTTTTAGTTCCTCATAAATCTTATTGGCAATAGCCTCATGCTTCTTGCTATCCGCCGCCTTAATCTCCCCTTCCTGCCCTTCCTCTTCCTTGCCTTTCTTGTCCCTCTTATCCTTGCCAAACCCAAGCTTACCGCCAATCTTCTTAGCAAACTTCACCGCCTGAGCAATCACCCAATCGATCGCCTTCTCAATCGGCTGGCGCACCTTCTGAACGATCGCCTGAATCTTCTCACTAATACCGCCCAAGCCCAACAGACTTGCCATAAAGCTGATTACTACGGGCAGTGCCTTAGATAGAGCATTCTCTACTAACTTCGCCGCACCACCCACAGCACCACTAGCGATCGCCGTCACCGACTCCATCACCGCATTCACCAACTCGGCAATCTGACTGCCACGCTCAATGAAGAACATGATGATGTCATAAATCGCCTTGCACGCTTTAACAAACGCACTAGCCGGGTTCAACAAACTCAGAATCCACATCACCCCACCCTTGATAATCCCATCCACAACAAAGTTCTGGATGTTATCAATCACCATCACCTTCAGGTCGCCAATCTGATCTTGAATGAACTGCCACAGGCCCGCAATTCCTTCGTTTTTCAAGATTACGAACATCTCGAAGTTTGCTTCCACGAAGTTGACGGCCTTCTCTCCCATTCTCTTCACAGCTCGTGGCCGGATATTCTCATAGACCGTCCCCAGAACCTGCGTCACCAGGCTAAAGATGCCCTTCATGTCTAAGCTTTCTGGCATCGTAATGCCCGCCCCAGCGATCGCGCCCGTCAGCCAGCCCAGCATACCCTTCTTGAGATGCTCCAGGATATTACCCATGAAGTTCTCAAAACCTTGCTTCAGCCCAGAAACTAGATTCCCCAAGAAACCAATCGGGTCTTTGATAATGTTCTCAATCGCACCCGCCGCTTTCGCCAAGACACCCATCAGCAGGTTCTTCAACTCCGCGATGGTCTTAATCACTCCACCCACAGCATCGAGCGCTTTGTCCATCCAAGTGCGATTGGATGCCTTCATCTCTGCTAGCTGGGCATCGAGTTGTTGGAGATTCTCGTTGTACTTCTGTGCCAAAGAATCAACCAACTCATTCTGCTTGTTATCGACACTACTCTCTAGCTCATCAAACTTACTTTGAATGTCCTGCGCCGCTTCCTGCCCCACTTGCCTGAGATTTTCCGGCAGTTTGGCGACGTAATCCTGAATTTGCAGCTTGCCGTCAGCGATTTTCTGTTTAGCCAGGTTTAACTGCGTTGCAACATGGTTGGCAATCTCGTTGATGGTTTTGTCCATCTCTGCGAGATACAATTCCCGCCCTTCTTTGAAGAAGGCCGTTACCTCCGACGGCACACCAAGCAATTTATCTTTTATCCAACGTCCAGCCCCAAACAAGCCGTCGTACCGTTCCTTGTAGTCTTCCATGTAGGGGGCCACGAAAGTCTCAAACTTTTGCTTAGCAGCAGCTGCACCCGCATCGAATTTACCGATGACCTCATTGTCCAAATTGTTGAGAATGGTTTCGACTTCTGACTTAGTTGTTTGGTAGAAACCATTAATCTTGGTGGCAACGTTAGCCCGTTCCTGCTCCTCCTTTGTTTTGGTTTCACCTTGAGAGCCAAGCACCTGAGCCAAAGCCTGCTCTTTGCTACCGTGCATTCCTTGCAGCTGCGTTTGCGCTGTCGTCTGTGCCTCAGCTTGCGCCTGCTTCAGTATTCCCTGCTCCTGCTGGCGATATTCTTGGGGCGCTGTAACAGCGTTAGTTTGGGCATCCTGCTTGGCTTTTAATGCCCCCTGGAATTGTGACTCATTTGACGAAGCCAGTTGTTCTTCAGTGACATTCGCCTCAATCATCTGCTGGTCGAGCGATTGACTACCCTCTTGCAAAGACACCTCTGATGCAGGCTTAGGCTTGGGTGCAGCCTTTTCTGCGCCAATATCAGACGGTGGGCTACCCGCCTTTTCGGGTGTTAGTGGCGTGACGGGTTTGGGCGCGATACCGCTAGTGTCGGGCTGTTCCTTGACTTTCTCTTCGATGGGGCTAGAAGCTTGCTTCTTCTCCTCTGTCACCTTCGACGACAATTCACCTTTTACAGAGTCGATTTTATTGTTGTTTTTGAAGTTGTCGGCTTCTTCCAGAGTTTGGGGAGTAACAGCAGCAATTTTTTCCATTAGCGCTGCTTTGAACGTAGCAGCGTTAAATTGACCTGGCTGCTCCAGGTTCATCTCCTGAACCTGCTTGTCCTGTGCTTCGCTTTCTACTTCGTTACCTGGAGGTACGGCAGCAGCTTGCGCCTCTGCTGATTTAGCCCCGGCTGGCTGATGCTGTTTTTGCTGTTGTGCGACACTCTTGGTGCGATTGGTGACTGCCTTAAAGCCAGGGTCGTTTTCGGGGGAAGTGGCAGAACTCCCCCCATCCATGCCCTCACTCGCGATCGCTCCACCGTCTGAAACTGCTTGCTTGATACCCTCTGGCGAGGCCACAGCACCGCCGCCACCCTCACTACTTCCGGCTGGTATCGCTTCACCGTCTGAAACTGGTTGCTTGATTCCCTCTGGCGAGGTCACAGCAGCGCCGCCCTCAGTGGAAGTGGCAAAACTCCCCCCATCCATGCCCGAACTCGCGATCGCTCCACCGTCTGAAGCTGCTTGCTTGATACCCTCTGGTGAGGCCACAGCAGCACCGCCCTCACTGGAAGTTGCAGAACTCCCCCCATCCATGCCCGAACTCGCGATCGCTCCACCGTCTGAAGCTGCTTGCTTGATACCCTCTGGCGAGGCTACAGCAGCGCCGCCCTCGCTGGAAGTGGTAGAACTCGCCCCATTCATGCCCGAACTCGCGATCGCTCCACCGTCTGAAACTGCTTGCTTGATACCCTCTGGCGAGGTCACAGCAACGCCGCCCTCACTACTTCCGGCTGGTATCGATGGCGCACCAGCACCGCCACCTAGTGGTTTCTCGATAGTCTTAGCTGGTATTGCAATGCTCTTAGCCTGTTGCCCTGCTAGTGTTACATCAGCCATAGGTGAGGAAGGGGCAGCCTGCGGTGCTGGTTCGGCTTCTTTACCTACTGGTTGTTCTTGCCGATTCTCCTTCAGATGTATCGATGGTTGGCTGAAGTCTACTTTGGCTTGCAGTTTGTTTCCCTTGTGCGGCTGGTTGCTGAAAGTCTTAACCGGAAGCCCACCACCCTGCTGAATAGTGTGAGTCAACTCATGCGCCGTCAACTCATCCTTACCAGGAGATTTCCCTTCGGCAAAGTAAATATTGCTACCGTGAGCAAATGCCTGCGCCCCTAGCTCCTTATTCATCTGGATAGCATTGCTATCGGTATGCGTCCGCACAGAACTAAAATCAGCTCCAAAGCGCGGCTCCATAAACGATCGCACTTCCTCCGATAACGGGCTACCTCCACCTTTACTACTGGACAGACGGCTTTCTAAGTGGCGGCTCGCGTCATTGCTGGCAGCTATTGACCGTTGCAGCAAGGAATTGGTTTGAATCGGTTGTTGCTGCTGCTGGCGTTTATCGGGAGCGGTGAATCTTTTAATTAAGGCGTTTGGTTCAGGAAACGCCGCTTGTGTCTGGGAGGAACGCTGAATGTTGCGATCGCTAACATTCCCGAAAAGCTTGCTTTGTACCTGTGGGACAGCAGGTTCCGGCATTGCCATCACTTGCGCTGCCATAGAGTCAGCTTCCTGCTCGTATTTATCCCCCGGTTTGCCAATAACCAGTTTCGGCTGCACAACGGGCGGCGCGCCGGATACCTTCACCCGGTTGAAGTCAAAACCGCAGCGTCTTTCTGTCTCCAGTTGGGATAAGTCTGGTGGTGGTGGCGGGTCGGGCGACTGCTGTACTGTGGCGACACCCGATGATGCTGTCGTCTGTGTGGTTTCCTCTGCAAACGGGCGCGATCGCATCAACTCAGGCTGCACCTCCCTGGCAGGGGGAAGTGTTGTTGATGCAGCTTTGCTCTGGGGTGGCGCTATTTCACTCATGGGTTTTGTTTTTGATGTACTGACGCGATCGCGCCAATATTACATCCAAGTATTGTTTTCTCTTCCCTTTGGTAGATCCCCTTTCCGCCTTTCACCACTTTCACTACTTAAAAAACTTTTGGCATCTCTATAAGGATATATTTTTCAGAGGATTGTGGAAGAATAACACAAGTTTTAAGCTGTCAACTTTTTAATAAACAAAAAGAAACGCAACACCCATTGTCTAAAATTAATGAGTTTCCCAACTAAATCGGTGATATATCAACCGCAGGAGCGATCGCTCTATGGATGGACTAGACGAACAGCTGCGAACCTTGGCCAAACAAGCCTGTGAACATCCTCCAGGTAGCCCAGAACGCCAGAAAAACTTAACGAAAGTCATTCGCCTAGCTACAAAAAAGCTTTGGAAAGAACATACACCTTACTATGAAGATGCTCTGCAACAAACATGGGTATATTTTTGCCACAATATCTGCGAAGCAACTACAGGGCAAGTTTATGACCCCAGCAAGGGCAGTGTCGTCACTTGGCTAAATACCTATCTAAAGCGGCGACTGCAAGATTTTTACATAGATACTCAAAAGCAGCAAGCCAGAACAGCTCCGGGTCAGATAAAATCAGCCAGATCCGGCGAAACTAACGATATTATTGACCCGGTAGACATCTTGGAAGCCGATCCAGATGTTCCTCCCATGCTGGACGATGTAAGAACATGGGCAGAGGCAGATCCCACAGGCGAACTGCGCCGCATTTGCATAGAAGGTTATCCTAAAATTACTGTCCAAATCTTAATATTGCGGCGTTTGCCCCCAGAAGCAAGCTGGAAAAAGCTTTCAGCAGAATTTGGTCTACCAGTTTCGACATTGAGTAGTTTTTACCAACGCCAGTGCATTCCTCGGTTGCGTAAATTTGGCGAATCGGAGGGATATATATGAAGGAGGGTTACAAATATGAGTTACATCAGCAAATAATATTATGAGTTACACCACTAATGAGAGAGAATTTGCTCTACCTCTGCCTATAACCCAAGCAGCACGTAGAACAGCGCAGCAGTTTGCTAATTCTATGCCAACACCTGATAAAGCAAAGCAAGTTCGTTTGAACACGCTTGCTGTGTGTGTGGTAAATGACTACTTACAAATGATGGGGATTTCTTGCGATCCAACAGCCAGTGATAGTTGGAACCCAGTTGTCCGAATGTGCGCTGATGTGGCAGATTTAGACGTGACAGGGGTAGGTCGCTTGGAATGTCGTCCTTTATCAATGCGATCGCTTACTTGCGATATTCCCCCCGAAGTTTGGTCAGACCGAATTGGCTATGTAGTAGTTGAGATAGATGAATCATTGCACTCAGCATCTGTGCTGGGATTTACCGAAACCGCAGATGTAGAGGAGTTACCTGTTAGCCAACTCCGACCAGTGGAAGATTTAATTGATCGCTTGAGTCAACTAACGCAACCCTCCGCCGCACCTGCTTCTGGCAAGATGGTGAAATTGAACCAGTGGCTTCAGAATGTTATTGATGCAGGTTGGGAAACGGTGGAATCTGTCTTACACCCACAACAATCGAGTTTAGCCTTTAGTTTTAGAAGCAGGGAGATTGCAGTAACTACCCAAGACGATCTAGATACTGGCATTAGACGAGCTAAGATGATTGACTTGGGGATGCAGTTAGCGGGGAATGCGATCGCGTTAGTTCTAGAACTCAGTCCAGAATCCGAAGGGAGATATGATATCCTCGTCCAGTTGCATCCTGCTGGCTCTTCAATTTATCTACCGCCATCAGTGCAACTGCTGATACTCGATGAATCTAAAGCAATTTTCTTAGAAGCAGAAGCTAGAAGTGCCGATAATTACATCCAATTAGAGTTTAGCGGAGAACTGGGCGAAAGGTTTAGCATTAAGGTAGCTCTGGGTGATGCGACGCAAGAGGAAAATTTTGTTATTTAGCTTAATGGCTAATTCTTCATTAGCCATTAGCAATGAAAAATGAACAATTAGCAATGAGCAAGTTAGTTGTCCTTAAGTTAGGGGATGGTAGCTTTGATAATGGATTTCCAGTCACATTGCAGATTGGAGACGACGGATCTCGCCCATTTACCGAAATCATCGGCAAACTACCTCCAGCACCAGAAATTCCCCAACATTACAATATCTGGAGATTAGCTTATCGTCGCTTGGGAGCTAATTATAGGTTAGAAGCCAAACCCGGACAACTGACCAATGTTTCCAAGATTGAGGACTGCACTCTGGCGGCAAATGTGTTGCGCCTCCGCTTGAATCTTTGGCTGAATTCCGAGTCATTTCGCGAGATTAGAGAGAAACTGTTAGAACAATTGATGCCCTCCGACAAAGTACGGGTGATTGTTCAAACTGAAGACTTATGCTTGCGGAGATTACCGTGGCATCTCTGGGATTTATGCGATCGCTATCCCAAAGCAGAAATTGCCTTAAGTGCGCCCGCCTACGAACGTGTAGAACACCAATCGCCACCCAAAAACGGAGTCAGAATCTTAGCAATTATCGGTAATAGTGCTGGAATTAATACCCAGGCAGATCGCAGATTATTAGAACATATACCCAACGTTCAAATTACCTTTCTTGTAGAACCGCAACCCGAAGAACTAACCGAACAGCTTTGGAAACAAGGCTGGGACATTCTCTTTTTCGCCGGACATAGTTGCAGTCAAGGCGATGGGGAAACAGGTCGAATGTATATTAATCAAACTGATAGTTTGACAATTGACCAACTAAAATATGCCTTGAAAAAAGCTGCTTATAGTGGCTTAAAAATTGCTATATTCAATTCTTGTGATGGATTAGGATTAGCACGAAATCTGGCATCATTGCAAATTCCGCAAATTATTGTAATGCGGGAACCAGTGCCAGACTTAGTAGCACAAGAATTTTTGAAATCTTTTATAGAAGCCTTTGCCCGTGGTGAATCATTCTATTTAGCCGTTCGGGAAGCACGGGAAAGATTGCAAGGACTAGAGGCAAAATTTCCTTGCGCTACCTGGTTGCCGCTAATTTGTCAAAATCCTGCTTTTGTGCCTCCTACTTGGGAAGAACTGTGCGGTCAAAACAAATCTGTTAAACCGAATTCCCAAATCTTAATAAACCTCCGTGCAGCGTTTCTTACCAGCATGGTAGTAACCTTATCCATAATGGGAATTCGGTATTTGGGAATACTTCAGAAACTAGAACTAAAAGCTTATGACCAAATACTGCGGCTGCAACCACAAGAAAAATCAGATCCGCGCCTGTTAGTAGTCACAGTTACGGAAGCAGATATTCAAGCTCAAGATCCAGCAAAAAGACGTGGTTCTTCCCTATCGGATGTCGCACTCAATAAACTTTTGCAAAAACTATCCGAGTATCAACCACGAGCAATTGGCTTAGATATTTATCGCGATTTTCCTGTAGATTCAACTCAGAAAGATTTAGCAACTCGTTTGGAGAAAAACGAGCGCTTGATAGCAATTTGCAAAGTTAGTGCGCCAGAAGTTGCTAACTTTGGAATTAAACCTCCGCCGGAAATTCCCCAAGAACGCTTAGGTTTTAGTGACTTTATAGTTGACGATGATGGCGTTGTCCGTCGCCATCTATTAATTATGAGTGCAGATCCGGCATCGCCGTGTACTACACCCTACGCTTTAAGCGTACAATTAGCATTCCGTTACCTAGACGCAGAAGGGATATCGCCTAAATTCACCCCAAAAGGAAACTTACAGATCGGCAATGTTGTTTTCAAGCCCTTAGAACCCCATACTGGCGGCTACCAACAAGTAGATGCTTGGGGGCATCAAGTGCTACTTAATTATCGCTCGCACCGCTCCCCCCAAGATATTGCCAAACAAGTCACGCTTACAGATGTCCTTAAAGGTCAGATAGATCCCAATTCAGTCAAAGATCGAATCGTGCTAATCGGTACTACCGCCCAAAGTTTTCCTGATGAATGGGCAACACCCTATAGTACAGGTCAGTGGTATGAGGGGAAAATGCCGGGAGTGCTGGTTCACGCGCAGATGGTGAGTCAAATCCTCAGCGCTGTTCTAGATAAGCGAACTCTATTATGGGTTTTGCCCCACTGGGGTGAAGTTTTGTGGATCTGGGGTTGGTCTGCAATTGGTGGAGTGCTGGCTTGGCGTATAAGGTTGGGACTAAATTTGGCGATCGCGATCGCAATCGCGATCGCGTGTTTATGCGGATTATGCTTTGCTTTGTTGGTAGAAACCACTTGTTGGTTGCCACTCGTTCCCCCAGCCTTAGCCTTGGTTGCAACGAGTGCAAGTGTGGCATACACAACATCTAAAACTCGACAACAGCAAAATACATCTAAATTTTAGTCATGAATCGCTTACAATTACCCCGCCAAAAACTAATACTGACGAGCGCATTTGCTCTTTTTCTCGTCAGTAATACCTTCTACATTACGCACTCACCAGCACAACCTCCGGTAAGATCATTGATTTCAGCAGTGCGCTTTGTCCCGCCCACAGTACCACCAGAAGGACAGCGAGATGCACCCAAAGGACGACCGCGAGGTGGGGGAACTCGTGGCGGCGACAGACTATCTCTGACTGCCTTGGTGCCTGTTACAGAGGAAACTTTGGCGGCTCGAATAGCCGGAAACCAAGCTAGACTTTCAAATGAGAAATCTGTTTTAGCATTAACAGTTGCTGAATATCCCGCTTTGTGGTTTTACGTTCCTTTTGCCTTAAGTGGCGATCGCCCGATAACGTTTGTGTTACAGGAATATCAGGGTAAAGAGCATCCGGGTAAAGAAATTTACAAAACCACTTTCAGCGTCTCCCAAGCCCAACCCGGTTTGGTACAATTTCGTCTTCCGGCGAATGCAGCACCTTTAGAAATTGGCAAAATGTACCATTGGTTCTTCGCAATTTCTAGTGATGCGGAGGAATCTGTCTATGTTGATGGGTTTATTCAAAGGATTGCACCTCCTGAGATGGCAACTGAGTTACAGCAAAGTACGCCACGCGATCGCGCGGCGCTTTATGCTGCTAATGGCATTTGGCATGATGCGCTAGATATACTCGCCCAACTCCGCAGTGCTAATCCCCAAGATGCCAAACTCACTACTGATTGGGAAAATCTATTTAAGGCTATTGGTTTAAATGCGATCGCTAAAGAACCCATCATTCAATGTTGTACGCCAAATTGAAGGGATTGGGGATTGGGGATTCGGGATTGGGAATTGGGAATTGGGGATTCGGGATTCGGGATTGGGAAGAATCTTAGCCAGTTCCTAGTCCCCAGTCCCTAGCCCCCAGCCCCTAGTCCCCAGTCCCTAGCCCCCAGTCCCCAGCCTCCTTAAATTACCGAATATCCTCATAGAATTTCTTCAGGTATGTTCCAGAAACACCAAATCCCCAGAGAAAGCCGATATAAAGATATATAGCTGTAGCCTTGAGCGATCCCCATTTTGCCACGCGGCGATCGCTACTTTGCACAACTCGGTTTACTTGACGAATTTTGCCGCGTTGCACCAGCTTCAGGCACAAGTCAGCTTCCTCTAAAATGGGTATGGCAGGATCAAACCCACCAGATTCTAAAAAATCAGCGTGACGACAAAACATCACCTGATCGCCAAATAATAATCGCAACCCTTTAAAAAACAAATGCGGTCGAAAAATGAGCGGCGCGTAGTAAGTTTTAAGGTAATTGTGCAGGGAAACTCCCCAACGTGTTGTTTGTTCGCCTGTCATCAGGGAAATAAACCCACCGCCAGCAACAGTTTTGTCTGCTAAAGTTTGTTCAATTACTGCTACCAGATCATCTGGTACAGAGGTATCTGCGTGTAGAAAGCAAAGAATATCCCCCGTTGCTGCTGCTGCGCCTTGGTTCATCTGCACCGAACGCCCGCGTGTGTCGGATGAGATGACACGTATTGTAGATGAACTGAAGCGATGCGCGATCGCAACTGTCTCATCTTCACTCCCGCCATCGACTATCAGCACTTCCTTTGCAGTCGGTTCCAATACACTCAACTGGCGCAAAGTGCGTTCTAGACACTTCGCCTCATTCAGAGTAGGAATAATAATCGAGACGCGAGACATTACCTAGCCGGAAAGAATAATTTTACTGAGACTTTCAAAGTTATACAGCTGCGATCGCATTCGCTTGCCGTCTTTGTTGAGCCAATTCTACCAGACGACGAATCCGCTCCTCAGTCGGCGGGTGACTACGAAAAAGAAACTGCACTCTCACTTTTTCGTCGTGTAGCTTTCACTTTCTCCTCCCAGTTTCTGACTGGGATGCTTATTGGGAGGTTCTTTTGCCTCAATGAATAAGAAAGCTCTCAAATTGAGACACCGCGCTTACGCGCCGCTTCGCTAACAAAAACAAGCATTCCCAGCCAGAGACTGGGAACGAGGAAAAACGAGGAAAAACCTAACCTACAATTTTTCTACCTGCGGATTATCGGCTGTTCAACAGCGTCTCGGTACTCTTGAACTTCTTCGGTGTAGGCGATGGGCAAAACGCATTCGACGTTTTCATGGGGACGGGGAATAATCACCCAGGATTCCAGCGCCCCACCATAAACCTTCTCTATTGCCGCAATACCAGCCTCCATAGAGGTTTTCACCTCAGAAACATCCCCGCGAATGTTGACTGTAAAGCGAGCGCTACCGACTCTTATATAGCCAACTAGGGTGACTCGTCCAGCTTTAACCATTGCATCTGCCGCTGCTAGTACAGCAGGAAAACCTTTGGTTTCTATCGATCCAACTGCCTGTGGCATTGGCAATCTCCTAACTATGAATTAATGAAGTTATCTGGCGTAAGTATTAATTGTACGAATTTTCGCTACACCTTTTGACGGAAATGCCCACTTTCTTTGCTTTCCAGCCTTTTGACTAGCATTTTGTGGGCATTGCCTAGCCTAATTTCAAGCCCTGCACGTAGCGGGGGGCGGGTTAAGTTTAAAAGATACCAACACCAGCAGATGCACCATAGATAAGAACAGTTAGATTAAATACCTGCCTTGATTAAGACCATTAACCGGATTTGATTTGGTTGGCGTTCTCCAGGCCTAAGCCTGGAGAACGAGTTTAATAATGGCTTCCAGATTTGCGGTGATGCACTGCTGTAACGCCTTCTTGCTGTAGCAGCTTGCCATTTTCTACTACGGAGTAGATTAACCAGTGGTCGCCACATTCCATGCGGTTTCTGACGGAACATTCCAGATAGGCGAGAGCATCGCTGAGAATAGGACAACCATTTTCCGCTTCTTGCGTGGCGACACCAGCAAATCTGTCTTCACCGGGGCCAAAAGGTTTAAGAAAATGCTTCATTAAACCCAGATGTTTGCCTTCTGGCAAGATATTTAAGACAAAGTTTCCGCCAGAGTGCATTAGCGATTCTATAGCTCGGTCTTTGGCGACAGCAACAGTTAAACCAGGTGGGTTGAAGGTTGCTTGAGAAACCCAAGAAGCTAACATTGCTCCACTGAGTTCGCCTTGTTTGGTGGTGACGACACAAACAGAACCAACCAAACGCCCTACCGCTTGTTCAATTCGAGCAGTTTGCGAGTCACCAGTTTGCTGTTTGGGTACTCTTGCTTTTTTAGCTTTTTTCAAAGCTTGAGCAAAGTCTGTACCAACTTCTTCGCAGTATTTGAGCGTTACATCTGTGGGCTTAAATTTGACGCGGATGGGGTCAAAGCCAAATTGATAACCAGCATCTTTTAATTTACCTTCAATTAAATCAATTGCTTCGCCGCTCCAACCAAAGGAACCAAAAACACCAGCGAGTTGAGTTTTGGTGGCGGTGGATAGGACAATTCCTAGTGCAGTTTGAATCGGGGTGGGAGCATGACCGCCGAGGGTGGGAGAACCCATGATAAACCCGGCGGATTTTTCCACAGCTTCTTGAATTTCAGCGGGTTCGGCAAATTCGCAGTTGATAGATTCGACAGCAACACCAGCTTTAGTGATACCAGTAGCGATCGCTTGCGCTACTGTCGCCGTATTCCCATAAGCTGAAGCATAGATTAGCGCTACGCTCGTTTCAGTAGCTCTTTGCTTCTCGCTCCATTGTCGATAAGCCTGAGTCAGGGGTATCAAACTGTAGCGTACCAAAGGGCCATGACCAGTAGCATAGAGTCTAGCGGGAAAATCTCTTAGTTTATCCAGTGCTGTCTCCACCTGACGAGCGTGGGGAGCCATGAGAGAATCGAAATAGTAGCGTCGATCCTCGCTAAACACAGTCCACCCTTCGTCAAACACTTGATCGCCGCAAATGTGCGCCCCGAATAACTTATCTGTGTATAGAATTTCCGTTTGCGGGTCGTGCGTGCAAAGCTCATCAGGCCAACGGGGGCTAGGCGTGGGGATAAATTGTAAGTGATGACCATTGCCTAAATCTAGGGTTTCTTCCCCTCGCATCACGGCAATTTTTAAACCGTGTTCTTGCAAGGTGTCATTGAAGGTGTTTTTGAACAATTCCCGTAAAAGTTTCGCCCCAGGATTTGAACAAACAAAGGTAATCTGAGGAGCTAGTTTTAGTAAAGCATTCAGGGTGACTAAGCGGTTGGGATTAACGTGTCCCAAAATTACATAATCCAGCTTTTTAACATCAATTCGCTGTTGTAAAGCTGAGAGAAAAATTTCTGTGAACGATTCTCCCGGCGGGTCAAAAAGCGCTGTTTTATCCGCTTGAATCAAATAGGAATTAGCTGTTGTGCCTCGTTGTAAGGCATATTCTACTTCAAACTTGAGTCTTTCCCAAGTGCGCGATCGCAACACGGTTGTATCTGCACCAATCGGGAGAACTTGAACATCGCGGGGTTTGGTGGTTGTCATGGGTTATGAGTTAAACGCAAAGGTTCGCAAAGGTTTACGCAAAGGTACGCAAAGAGATCCTCTGCGAACCTCTGCGATTACCTTTGCGTATCTTGGCGTTAATAATAATTTCCGACTTTGCGATGGTGAACTGCTGTGAGTGCGTCCGGTTTGGAAACGCGACCAGATTGCACGGTGCTGTACACTATCCAGTGATCGCTACAATCCATGCGGCTTGCAACTTCGCATTCCATGTAGGCTAATGCGTCCGTGAGAATTGGGGAACCGTTCTCGGCTGGTTGGGTTTTTATCCCCGCAAAGCGATCTGCACCGGGCGGGAAACGCTTGAGGAAGTGTTTCATTAGTCCCTGGTAATTGCCTTCTTCTAAGACGTTGAGAACGAAGCGATCGCCTACTTGCATCAATGACTCAATAGCACGATCTTTGGCTACGGCAATTGTAAAGCCGAGTGGTTGGAAACTGGCTTGCGATACCCAAGATGCCAGCATCGCCCCCGTTACTTCACTTTTTTTGGCGGTGATGATGTATAATCCACCGCTAATGCGTCCCAGTGCTTTTTCGAGGTCGTTATCGAGGGATTTTTTCTGCTTGATGTTGCGATCGCGTGTTAGTAATTGTCCTAAGTCTGTACCCGCTTCTTCGCACAGCTGGTAGGTGAGTTCGTTGGGTGTGTCTTTAATCCGAATCGCGGGAAAGGCTACTGTTAAGCCCAATTCTCTAAATTTACTCACTAGCGGATCGACTGGTTCATCATCTCCGCCGTAAGACTCGAAAATCCCGACAGTTTGTTTGTCTTTGGCGGCTGCTAAAACTGTACCGATAGCTGTTTGGGCGGTGGCGGATGCGGCTGGGGGTGTAGCAATAACTAAGCCAGAGGAACGTCCCACCAGTTCTTGCACTTCCTGCGGATCGGCTGATTTTAAATCTACCATCTCGACTGCGACACCAGTTTTGGTGATGCCTTTGGCAAGAGATTGGGAGAGGCGATCGCTATATCCGTAATCGGATACGTAAAATACAGCTACGGTGGTTTCGCCTTTGGTTTGGGCTTGACTCCACTGGCGATAACGTCTGGTCAGTTCTACAACATTATGGTGTAATAATGGGCCGTGTCCGGTGGCAATGGTGCTAATTTCCGGCAGTTCTCCCATCCGCTTTAGGGCAGATAGCACCGAACGGGCATTGGGAGCCATTAAACATTCGTAGTAAAACTGATAATCGGCTTCGATGGCTGCTAAGTCTTCGTCAAAAGTGCTATCTGAACAATAGTGCATCCCAAACGCATCGCAGGTATAGAGGGTTTGGGTTTTGTGGTCGAATGTGAATATGGTGTCAGGCCAGTGCAAGTTGGGCGCGATGACGAATTCTAATTCGTGTCCGTTGCCTAAGTCTAGCTTGTCTCCATTTTTGACGATGCGCCGTTCAAATGGCTGATGGATGAAATCTTCTAAAAATTGAATTGCGACTTTTGAACCGACGACGGTTGCTTGGGGTGCCAATGCCAACACATCTTTGACTAATCCGCTATGATCTGGCTCGGTGTGGCTGATAATTAGGTAATCAATTTCTTTGGGATCGATGATACCTGTCAGGGTGTCGAGATACAGTTGCCGGAATTTTTCGTGGGAGGTGTCAACTAAGGCTGTTTTCTCGCCCCGAATTATGAATGAATTGTAGGTGGTGCCGTTTTGCAGTCCAAATTCTATGTCGAAGCGATCGCGATCCCAGTCAAGCGATCGGATCGTTGTCGTATCGGTTGTGATTTCTTCTGTCTGTATGGTTAACCGCTTTTGGGTTCGGTCTGTGAGTAATACCATTCTCTGACCTCCTTATAAATAACCCATAGGTATTTTTTCTTCTTTCATTTTGACACGAGCCGCGTTGTAACGTTTTATTAAAAAACCTATGACTGAGCTAAAAAATATCAATACGTGGAACCGCAAAGACACAAAGAGAAGAATTGGCTAGGTTTGATGATTGGAAATTCACGGCTGCACTGGGCGCAGTTTGTGGGAGAGACGCTTGAGAAAGCTTGGGATACTGACCATCTATCGACAATTCCCGATTCCCAATTCCCAATTGCCAATTCCCAATCAATTTATCTGGCTTCGGTGGTTCCAGAGCAAACAGCACTTTTGCAAGCTTACACCGATGTTCGCGTGATTACGTTGGATCAATTGCCCCTAGAGGGAGTTTATCCCACATTGGGAATCGATAGAGCTTTAGCTGTGTTGGGTGCTGGTGAGGTTTGGGGTTTGCCAGTGTTGGTTATTGATGCTGGAACTGCGTTAACGTTCACAGGTGCAGATGCTAATCGTCGGCTGGTAGGTGGGGCAATTTTGCCAGGTTTGAGGTTGCAGCTAAATTCTCTGGCTCAAAAAACTGCCGCCTTGCCAAAAATTGAATTACCTGATAAGTTAGCGCCACGTTTTGCTCGGAATACACCCCAGGCGATTCAGAGTGGTGTGATTTACACCGTTTTGGCTGGGATAAAAGACTTTATCCAAGCTTGGTGGCAGGATTTCCCTGAAAGTAAGATTATTTTAACTGGAGGCGATCGCGCAATTCTCCTCTCCTACCTGCAAACCCAATTTCCAGAAATAGGGAATCATGTAATTACTGACCCCAATATAATTTTTTTAGGAATGCGGTCAGTAGTCAGTAGCTACTGACTACTAACAAAAGCTCGAATATACTGAGCTACCACATCTGGCAATGTTTGCGGCAAATCATGTCCAGCATTACTGATGATTTCCAGTTGAGCTTGTGGGGATAAATCAGCGTAGGCTTGACTTTGGGCGATGCGATCGCGTGAATCTTGTCCGCCTTGCAAAATCAAAACTGGAATTTTCAGCCAATCCAATCGTTCTTTTAATAATTCTGCTTGAATTTCAGCGCGGCGGCGTTGATACAACAACTTAGCAGCAATGGGAGACTGTAACGGCTGTTGCTGTCTTTGGATATTCTGCCCGGTTTTCTTACGCCTACCCAGCCGACTTGTGAGACGAGAAAGCGATCGCATACACCAAGATACCGCCCTCGACAACTTCGTTAACAACGGCGGAGTTATCTTATATTTCTCAGCTTCCACCCCAAAAGGCGCTATCAGCACCAAGCCGCGAACCTGCTCTAAATATTTCAGCGCAAAGCTTGCCGCAATCCATCCGCCCAGCGAGTGACCAACTAAATAAACCTCCCGCTGTTTTAACGCCTCCAATAAATCAGCCAGACATTCAACCTCTAAATCAATCGAGTAGTGAACATTAGGGCGTTCTGACTCACCAAAACCCAATAAATCTGGCGCGAAGCAGTGGTAATCTTCACTCAAATGCTCGATAACCGACAGCCATTGACTGCTATCGTCAGCTGAGCCATGTAAAAACACAATTGCCGTCCCTTGACCGACTTCATGCCAGAAAATTTGTCCTTGAGACAGTTTAATTCGAGAATTGCGTAACGGTATCATCCTATTTAGATTTTAGATTTTAGATATTAGATTTGGGATAGATTTAAAATCCGAAATCCCAAATCCCAAATCTAAAATTCTGTTAAGCGAGCGTTGTTAAGCCGTTCAAGTAGTCCTGTAACTGCTTATCGTGGTCATGGGAGAGTTTGCCTTCTGGCAAATTCTCCTTAGAGAAAGCTTCTACTTCACTAACTTCCAGCGTATCCTGAACCCGCATCGATCCCTGAACTTCTGCTTCAACTGCTACACAAATCGAATGAAGTCTAGGATCGCGGTCTGGTGCTGAATATACCCCAACTAAGCGGCGAATTTTCACTAACTCCAGTCCGGTTTCTTCAGTCAACTCTCGCCCTGCGGCTGTGGCAATGTCTTCACCCCAATCGACAATACCCCCAGGTAAACCCCATTGTCCCGTGTCTCGCCGCCGAATGAACACAATCCGACCATCCGGTAAAATCGGGATGATGGTGGTGCCGATGATGGGATGGCGGAAGATAATCCCCAGCACTGTTTGCACAAATCGCCATGACCGACGCATTGGTTAAGTTCTTAGCTTTGTTTATTGAGTTAGGGACAAGCAAAAAGCTTGAAAAGTTTCAAAGTACATAGATCCGGTTAATCAAGTGAGTTGCCCCTAGGTTGTAATTTTTGATGCTATAGCTGTGCCAGAATTTCCGCTGCGTGAGATTCCGGTTTGACTTTGAGATAAGTCTTCTCAATCGTACCATCTGGACTAATTACAAAGGTGCTGCGCTCAATTCCCATAAATTCTTTGCCCATGAACTTTTTTAGCTTATAGCACCCGTAAACGGTAGCAACTTTCCCTTCTGGGTCGCATAGCAACAAAAAAGGTAGCTTCAGCTTGGTGGCAAATTTGGTATGAGATTTAGCATCGTCTGTACTGATGCCCAAAACTACGATATCGCGTGCCTGGTAGTCTGAGTAAACGTCTCGAAAGCCACAAGCTTCTTTAGTGCAGCCGGGAGTATTATCGCGGGGATAAAAAAATAGCACGACTCGCCGCCCTCGGAAGTCTGAAAGATGTATAAGGTTGCCCATGCTATCCGACAAGTGAAAGTCAGGAGCAATATCACCAGGTTTGAGTGTCATTAAGGTTGTTTAGTTGGCTGCGTGGAGACTGTTATGATAGAGGATAAGGATGTAAGTTCGGTAACGTCAATCCGCAACCTGCCGCCTTTTGGCTAGCCTGTTTCGGTATTTATTCCACAGGTTTGAATGCAGAAACTTCCAAGACTAAAAAAATGGTGTTGGGGAATAAGCTGTCTTAATTCGCGTTGCCTTTGTACGTTATGAGATGTTTTTAGAAGCTTTTGTTTCTTAAGCATCTCTAGCTGAACGTTCCTGTAAGTCAACTGTTCGGATGGATTTTGTTGGATGACTATTTGCGTCGGGAACCTGTCTTACCAGGTCACTCAAGAAGACCTTAAAGAAGTCTTTGCGTATGGTTCGGTCAAAAGTTTGATCGTTCCTACTGACCGGGAGACAGGGAAAATACGGGGCTTTGCTTTCGTGGAGATGGTGGAAGTTCCTCAAGCAGATGCGGCTATCTCGAAGGGATGGGGCGTCAGATGCGAGTGAATAAAGCCAAACCGAAGGAAAATTCTCGACCCACACGCGATCGCGGCAGGTTGTAAGGTTATCATAGGTTGTTCATAGGTTGTTCGTTGTAAGTGCGGCAAGGTTTTTATTTAGCAAGCGGCAACGCAACCAAAGCAAATGACATAATGAATTGCCTTAAATAGGCGTTTAAGGCACTGTTTTAGTAGTTTATCAAAGAGGTGAACATGGCGAAGCGCCGTAACCCCAAGAAAGAAAAGGCGCAGCGTAATCAAGCATACGCCCGCAAGTTTCGTAAGCGTCAAACTACGGGTCGTTTCTCTAAATTCCGGCGTCAAAGAGCGCCTGGAGAGAGAAACAATGAAGAAGAGGATAGCGACAAAATGGGCGCTATGAGCGGAATGGGCGCTATGGGCGGTGGAATGGGCGCAATGTCCTAGCTTCGCTGCGTAGAGATGCTTGACAACTAAAGTCAAGGGGTATGCAGCTTAAGTCTGCCTACCTAGGCTAAAACAAAGACCGCTTGTGCGGTCTTTGGTTGTCTAGCATCAAAGCTAAGGCGCTGTGGGGTATTGTTTAGTCACCACTCAGCTGAGATTGGGCAGCTTGAAGTGCTTGTCGTACTTGGTCGAAGCCAGTACCGCCGTAACTATTGCGGGCAGCAACGACTTGAGAAGGTGCGATCGCATCATAGATGTCTGACTCAAAAGCTGGGTGCAATTCTTTCCACTCTTCTAAGCTCAAATCTTTGAGCAATTTCCCCGCTGCAAGGGAAGTTTTTACAACTTTGCCGACAAGGTTGTAAGCTTCCCGGAACGGGACACCCCGCGCCGCTAAGTAGTCGGCAACGTCTGTGGCGTTGGAGAAATCCTCAGCGACAGCTTGGGCAAGGCGGGAGATGCGAAACTCTAGTCCCTCGCTCAACAGAATGGTCATTGCTTCCAAGCAGCCTTTAACTGTCTTCACGCTGTCAAAAAGGGCTTCTTTGTCGTCTTGCAAATCTTTGTTGTAAGCCAAGGGTAGCCCCTTCATCAGCACCAGCATTCCTTGAAGATGCCCAAAAACACGACCTGTTTTACCCCGCACCAGTTCTGGTACGTCGGGGTTTTTCTTTTGGGGCATGATGCTGCTGCCAGTGGCGCAGGTATCTAGTAGGGTGACAAAGCCAAATTCCTGAGATGACCAAAGGATAATTTCCTCAGCGAGTCGGCTGAGGTGAACCATGATTATGCTGGAGGCAGACAAAAATTCAATGGCAAAGTCGCGATCGCTCACTCCATCCATGCTATTTGCATAGACACCATCAAAATTCAGCAGTTCGGCTGTATAGTGCCTGTCAATGGGGAAAGTAGTACCCGCTAAAGCGCCACTCCCCAGGGGTGAAATATTGACTCGCTTATAGATTTCTCCTAACCGCTCCCAGTCCCGCTGTAGCATCTGAAAATAAGCTAACAGGTGATGAGCTAAACTTACTGGTTGGGCGCGTTGTAGGTGCGTATAACCGGGAATCAGAGTTTCTACATTGTCTGCGGCCAGGTTGAAGAGGACTCCCTGAAATTCGCGCAACTGGCTGCGAATTTGGGTAATTTGGTCGCGCAAGTAGAGGCGCGTATCGGTGCCTACCTGGTCATTACGCGATCGCGCCGTATGCAGCTTTTTGCCAGCATCACCTACCAATTGGGTCAGGCGGTGTTCTACAGCGAAGTGGATATCCTCGGCATCAATGCCTGGGTTAAACTCTCCTAGCCTGTACTCTTGGCGGATCTGTTCTAAGCCAGCGACCAGTTGCTCTCCTTCTTGTTTGGAGATGATGCCAGTTTTGGCAAGCATTTTAGCGTGAGCGATAGAACCTGTAATGTCATATTCGATAAGTTCAATGTCAAAGCCGATACTGGCGTTAAAGCGAGCGATCGCGGGATGCAACGCTGATTCAAAACGCTGGCTCCAGGTTTTTTGTTGAGTCACGAGCTTGTTGTTTACCTTGGAAAGTAGACAAGACAGTTAGGAGACGAGGAGTGAGGAGTTGTTCTAGACACGATGTATCGCGTCTAGACTTTTGAGTTTTGAATTAATAACTCCTCACTCTTAACTCCTCACTCCTCACTCCCTAGAACAACCCGTAGAAGCAGGTTGCCAAAAAGTATGAAGGATGAAGCATGAAAGATGAAGTATGAAAGATTACTTTTTCATCCTGATCTAGAGCGGTATCAGCGCCCTTTCTTGCCTCTTTAAACCTTCACGCCGCGAATGACTAAGCTGTAATTCCTCGAATCACGTAGCCTAAAAACAGCCCAATCAACAGCGCCCACACTTGCCCTGACTTAATAAAGTAGTTAAAGGCACTTTGTATTTGACCCAAAACATTTGGATCTCTTATGTTCTGAGCTAAGAAGGGCGAATTTAGTGGTGAGTGCGAAAGCCACAATGATACAGCATCGTGTCCGTGGGCCAAATTCGGTAGCCAACTGATTATTTCTTGCATTCCGTAGAGTTCCATCACGCTGATTTCCTCACAACCAATGAATGTTGGCTGGTGTTGTTAAATATCTGTTCAGGATTTTATTAACATAAAGCGGATGACTTGGCTAGTCCGAAGGCGTGGGAACGTTCCCACGTTTCAACGTTTTAAGGTTTCAACTTGACAACTGAGTTTTGACCTGCATCACTACCAGAGTCATATCATCGCCGTTACGGTTGGATGAACCGATAAACTGCTGGACTCGCTCAAACAGGTAATCTAGAATTGCTTGGGGACTATTGCAATGCTGACAAGCCCACTGGAAGGCGCGACTGAGGTTTTCTTCGTCGAAGCGATCGCCATTTTGATTCGCCGCATCCGTAAACCCATCTGTGTAATAAATAATCGTGTCCCCAGGACACAGATGTACTTGGGCATCCTCGTACTGAGAATCGGCATCCAGTCCGATCAGCATTCCCCAGGTATCTAGGCGTTTGATGGTACGGGTTGATGCCTGCCACAACAGGGGAGGATTATGCGCGGCGTTACTGTAAGACAGGATGCGGGTTTGCGGGTCATACTCGGAATAAAATAGGGTGACAAACCGATGGGAATTTTCCAGATCGGCGTACATGACCCGATTTAAATGTTGCAGAATCTTGGCTGGTGTGTGCCTGTTTAGCACCTCAGTTCGCAGCATCCCCCGCGTCATGGTCATGATCAAGCCCGCTGGGACTCCTTTGCCCATGACATCGCCAATGACGACGCTCCACGGCACACAAAGCCCTTGGACGGTATCTATCTCGGAGTCGGTGTTCTTTTTTGGTCGCAGTTGGTCGTAGTTGGCGGGGATGAAGTCGTAGTAATCTCCACCGACTCGGCTAGCCGTTTGGCACTTTGCCGCTAATTCGACACCTTGGATATTAGGACATTGACGCGGTAGCAGGTGTCGTTGAATATCGGCACCAATTTCTAATTCTCGATCTAAGCGTTCTTTTTGGCGTAACTCGACGGTGAGTTCATCGTTAGCGATCGCTACTCCGGTTTGATCGGCTACTAACCGGACTAACTTCTGTCGCGTGTCTGTCCAAATGTATTTCGGATCGCGGCTGAACACATACAAACGTCCCCGTTCGGCATTCTTTACCAAAATGGGCGTGCCAAACAGTTTAATGTCTGACCCCAGGTAACGGCTCAGTTGTTCGTCTACAGATATCGGCACAGCAGCAAACTTGCCTGTGTCCTCACTTTGGGACATCGCTGCTTTTGCCAGCGAGTTACTGATCTGACGAGTTGCCAGCTGTAGGGTCTTGCGAATATCCTGACACGCTTGCCCCTCCTGGCAGTGTAGGCGCTCCAGGCGCACTTGACCGTTAGGCAGAAATCTGATCAGAATGCCGCCATCGGCATCTGTCACCCGTGTTGCCATCATTGGAATTAGCTCCAAAAACTGATTTAAGTTGTTGAAGCTACGCAGGGCAAAACCTAAAGACGAGAGCAAGTCTTGAATCTTGCGCTGTTCTTTATGCAAACGTGCCACCAGTTCTTTGAGGGCAAAAACTGGTGTTGTGTCGTTAGCGGCACCACTACTGGTGCTGTCGGTTGAGGGAGATGGCTGGCGGGGAAGAGGCACAGCAGTCATAGCGTCAGGCATTAAATATCATAGTTATTTAGTCATCAGTCATCAGTCATTAGCCATCAGTGAAAAGAAGAACAAAGGGTAATCTCATTTTTGATTTTTGATTGTAAAAACCTTACCTGTCGGCAATTTCAAAGCTTTAAATTTTGCCCCAATCCTCATCAAATAGTGTAAATCTACCTTTTGGTACAGCTTGTTTTTAAGAGAAATTCAACGCTCAAACACTTAGGGTAAAGGTAATTTGTTCTACCGTTCTAGAAAATCTTGGTTGCAGCTAGCTGTTCTGGCGCGACCTTTGAGGCAAAGGATAGTTATTGTTTGTACTTGAGCTGAGATGATAGCGCTTATTTGCTCTTGTGCCAATCACCTAAGGAGTTTATTTTAGATTTTCTAAAGATGAGGAAAATTTTTGGTTCTGGCGCTTTGTGATTGCTATTTTCAAGATAGACGCAGGGATTCGCCGTAGCTTTCGCCGTAGCAAACCTGCGCGATATCAAAGCGCCCACCATACCCTTTAAAAGGTTCTGAGGCATAGCCCAAGGGTACTATACAGCAAACATCTACCTCTGGGGGGATACTGAAAGCTTCTTTTACCTGATCTGCCATAAACCCTTCCATTGGACAGCTATCAATACCAAAGCTCTTGGCAACAATCAGAATATGCGCTACGGCTAACATGGTGTGGCGGTTTGTCCAAGTTTCCATGCTGCCAAAGGAGGGGTGATTTTCAAAGAAGGGGGGAATTTGCGATCGCATATAATTTGCGTAATCATCAGTCATGGCCCCGGCTTTGCTACCCAGTTCGATGACGGATTCGATGTTTTCTAGTTTAGCGACGCGGCGATCGCCACAACAAATCAATACTACTGGCGCTTCCCCAACTTGACGCTGATTAAAGGCGCACGCTTTCAGCTTTTCTTTATTTTCTTGCTGTTGGACAACAATAAACCGCCAAGGCTGCAAATTGTAGCCGGATGGGGCGCGTACTCCTAAACGCAAAATTTCTTCCAGAATAACTTCTGGAATCGGGTCGGGTCGGAAAGCTCTGGCTCCACGACGCTGCTCAATGGCATCTTTTAAACCTGTGGAGGGTTTCATGTCAATTGTCATTTTTTCTCCTGTTGTTTTTTGTCAATTTTAGATTAGGCGCTCCGAGAATCATTAATTGAAAATTGCTTACCCTAAACCTAGTTCGCGTTTAAGCAAGTTAATCGACTTGGTGCCGATGTAGTTTTCGCTGCAAAATAGCTGGGGTGGGCGGATAATATCTTCCCTAGCAGTTGCAACTGCCGCTTTCACTGTAGCGAAACTTGCCTGATCAGCCATAACTATTTGGGCGCTGCGGACGATGGCGTTAATTTTGTAGGCATCTTTTTCCTGCGCTGTCATTACCAGCAAATCATCTCCACGCAGGCTGTGGATAATAATTTCTACGACTCCCAGAATACCGGAGCTGAGGCTAACTACACCAAGACAGCTGTCTTTGGGGAGTTTTTGAATCAGCTGGAGTTCTTGGGCGTAGTCGTAGATATCAACGGGGATAACGCGCACTGACCGGGGGGCAGCGATCGCTTCCGCATCTCCGATAAAATAGCGACTTGTGACTACTGTACCGGAGTGGGTTTGATCCAGAGCTTGGGAAAGTTCTTCCATCGGCACCAGTTGCACTGGTATCCCTAAAGATTTTTCCAGTTCCTGAACCATCAACTCGCCAGCACCCATGTCTCGTGAAGGAACTGTCACCAGCACTCGCGCACCGGAACGCAAGCGCCAGTCAATTTCTGAGAGGAACAGTTCTCTAGCTTGGTTGAGCGAACAACCCTGGTTAAGCAACTCGTCGAGGCTTTGCTGCACCAGTTTGTAGGCTTGGGGGTATTGGGCGAGGATGGGCGATCGCAAGTTTGTCCCGCCCTCGTGACCTTGGGCGCGGACATAAATGCCCGATCCAGCTTGAGATTCCACCAGTCCGGTTTCTTCTAGCTGTCGGTATACTTTGCTGATGGTGTTGCGGTGCAACCCCGTCTGCATTGCTAGCTGTCGTGTGCTGGGCAACCGATGACCGGGAGGAAACTGCCGGGATGCGATCGCAAACTGCATTTGGTCAAACAGCTGTTTTGATGCTGGTATTTCACTGTCTGGTTGAATATGAAATTGTACCATTCCAGAGCCTCCAAAGACTCCGATAAAGAGGTTAGAGGGAGCATATCTGTAATAGCACAATTGCTACCCTTCTTATCCCTCTGGGTAGCTGTCTGAGTCAGTATAGCTCGTTGTAGCTGGGAAAAAATCTTTCTTTTGAGTCTACCAATGCCGAAGTCATCCCATCACACTTTTCTTACTTTTACCTAACTATTTATTCCAAACTACAACTATAAATTATTCATAAAAAGCTCGTGTCTTCAACAAGAGAATCTCATCTATCTCTCATAATAATTAAGAGAGTATTAAGTTTTAATCTATTTTAAATTTTTAATCAAATAATCAAGAAGATAAAGTTATTCTAAGAATATCTATAAGGTTAAAAAAAAGTTTAAAAATATTTAAAGTGCTTAAAAAGCTAAAAATAATGGGCAATGTACTGGTAGATAAGATATTAGCACCATCTGCTAGAAAAATGGCAGAATAAAGGAAGAAATTCTGATGGCAGACAGAGAGATTCGTACAGATACGGTCAAGATTCACAATGGAGATGTAGAAATTGCGGCTTACCTGGCGATGCCAGTGGAAGGGACTTTTCCCGGAGTCGTGGTGCTGCAAGAAATCTTTGGGGTAAATGTCCACATCCGGGAGGTGACAGAAAGGATAGCGAAACAGGGGTATGTAGCGATCGCGATCGCACTTTTCCAACGCCTTGCCCCGGATTTTGAAACAGGTTACACCCCCCAAGACATTGAAATCGGCAGAGAGTACGCGATGCAAACCACCGCACCGCAGCTACTAGGGGACATCCAAGCAACAATTAATTACCTCAAAACCAGGAGCAACGTGAAACCAGCCTTCGGCTGCATCGGCTTCTGCTTTGGCGGACACGTTGCCTACCTCGCCGCCACCCTACCCGATATCAAAGCCACTGCTTCCTTTTATGGTGCTGGCATTACCACTCGCACTCCCGGCGGCAGAGATCCTACCGTCACGCGGACAAAAGACATTTTTGGCACAATTTATGCCTTTTTTGGCATGGAAGATGCCAGCATCCCAGCCAAACAGGTAGACCAAATTGAAGCAGAACTAGAGAAACACAAAATTCCTCATCGCGTCTTCCGTTACGATGGAGCAGATCACGGCTTTTTCTGCGACCATCGCGCCAGTTACAATAACGCCACAGCAGCAGATGCCTGGAAGCAGGTGCAGCAGCTATTTGAGCAACAACTGAAATCGGAACAATCGAGTTAAAAAACTTTTACTCGATTGCTGATACTTTTACACTTCACACTTTATCGGTCATGAATTCCAAATCGACCCCTTCTCAAGATGCAAAACCGTCTTTTTCAATGGATGATTTTGCCAAAGCCCTCGAACAACACGACTACCAGTTTCAAAGAGGACAGGTAGTGCGCGGCAGGGTGGAAAACCACGAAAGCAATGGCGCGTATGTTGATATTGGCGGCAAGTCTCTAGCTTTTGTCCCCTTGGAAGAGGCTTCATTGAGACGGGTAACAGACTTATCTGTAGTGTTGCCGTTGCAAGAAGAAAGAGATTTTCTGATTATCCGAGAGCAAGATGCGGATGGTCAAATGACGCTTTCAGTGCGGCAGATGGAAATCAAGCAAGCGTGGGATAACCTTGCGGAAATGCTTGAAGGCGGCAAAACAGTGCAAGTACGAGTCAGTGGCGTGAATAAAGGGGGTATCACGGTAGATGTGCAGGGGTTGCGGGGATTTATTCCGCGATCGCACCTGATTGACCGTGATAATCTAGATGCCTTAATTGGGGAAAAACTGACAGCCAGCTTTTTAGAAGTTTCTCCCGACACCAACAAACTTGTACTTTCTCAACGGGAAGCTACTCGTTCTGCGAGCTTTAACCTACTAGAAGTAGGACAACTAATAGAAGGCAAAATCACTGGCATCAAGCCTTTTGGTGTGTTTGTTGATTTAGAGGGGGTAACAGGTTTACTGCACATCAAACAGGTAAGCCAAACTTTTGTAGAATCTCTTGAAAAAGTGTTTCAAGTCGGGCAGTTAATTAAGGCAATAATTATTGACCTGGATGAAGGAAAAGGTCGGGTTTCTTTGTCTACCAGAGTGTTAGAAAATCACCCCGGCGAAATGATGGAAAATATGACTGAGGTGATGGAATCAGCCGAAGCGCGTGCCGAACGTGCTAGGAAGAATCTCACGAGATAGGTCTTAGGAAGATAGGAGTGCGATCGCATTTTTGATAAAGAGTGCGATCGCATTTTTGTCCTCTTCTCTTTTGAAGGTAGGCTGGGGGGTCAGGTCACAATGCGATCGCATAATAATCCAAAGGCGTTTTCCCTGCACCCTGAAGCCAGCGTGCATCGGGCTTCCAAGCACCATTGACTTCTTCGCGGCGGCGGGTGTAAACGCTGAGTTGGTTGTCTTCAATTTTCAGCAGGTTGTACTGGAGGGGATAACCAGGCACCCACTCGCGTACAGGTGCGCCAAAGGTTTCGGCACAAATCCGGTCTAATTTTCGCCCGTTGGTATTCATGTCGTAGCGGAAGAGGCTGGTTTCGGCTTTGTGGATGTGTCCGTGCAGGAAAAAGCGGAAAACCACCGATCGCTGTACTGTCTGTGAACTTGTCAGCATTAATACAATTGCTTGAGTTAATGCTATCGAGGAATTTCAAAAGCTAGGACAGTTAGGAGCAGTTCGCGGTTCTTGTCTTCAGGATGGTGAAGTATAAATCGAAATCCGGTTTCTGATGGATAGGATAGTTCCCGTGTAAAGGTTGGATGGTTTTTCATGGCTTCTGATATCTGTTCCAAAACTGCCGAAAAATTTTTGTTCCGATTGAATATCAGCAGCGCCAGTTTAGTATCTCGCCACGTCGTATAGCCAAGCAGTTGGTCGAGGGTTTCTTTTAACTTTTTTTCTCCACCCCAAAATTTGCATTCTGCTATAAAAATATTTTTTCCCTCAACACGGATTAAAATATCTGTTTTTCCTTTTTTGTTAAAGGTTTCTCCAGTCGCTTGTCCTTTGTACTTTCCGTTAAGTTGAACTAAGAAGTGGTCTCTTAGAGCCTCTTCTTCAATTCCTCCAAAAGTTTTCGGGGTTCTCTCCATTACAGTAACCATGTTAGAAATCACAGATAGGGTTTCCTCATACTGTCGCATATCTGCATTTACCAAATGATTAGCAGTATTTTCTTGAGGCAGTGGAGAAGTTGCGATTACATAATTGTAGTATCCACAGCGTTTTTGAATTGCTTGAAGTGCTTCGGTGGCTTGGTCGAGTGTATATCCATCGTTAGCTGCAATAAAGTCTTCATCTTCTAGAGCTTGAACTAGAGCAGAAATTGCCACTTCTAAGCCAACTCTGTTCAGGGCATAAACCGCACGTCTAGGGACAGAAAAATCTTCTGCATCTTTCAGAGCCTTAATTAAGCTTGGAACTGCTGCTTCCGAGGCAAGTTTCCCAAGAGCAGAAACTGCACTATCACGAACCTGATAGTTTTCATCGTCTATAGCTTTAGTGAGATTGGGAATTACCTCCTCCGAACCAATTTCCCCTAAAGCATTTGCAGCTCTACTACGAACGCCAGGGTCTTCATCGCTTAGAGCTTGGATCAAACAAGGTATCGCTACTTTGGCTTTGATTTCACCTAGGGCATCTGCTGCTGTTCTACGAACATCACAGTCTTCGTCATCTAAAACTTTACTTAGATAGGGGATTGTGGCTTCTGCACGAATTTTACCCAGAGCATAAGCTGCTATTCTCCGAATATTAGAATCTTCATTTTTCAGGAGTTTCTTCAAACTATGAATTGCTGCCTCTGAACCAATCTTTCCTAGGGCCTCTGCTGCTCTCTTACTAAGAGCATAGTTTTTATCATCTAGGACTTTGATAAGACAGGGAACTGCGGCTTCTGCGCGAATTTTACCCAGAGCGTCTATTGCTCTCCTGCGAACCTCATGGTCTTGGTCATCTAGGGCTTTGATGAGACAGGGAACTGGGGCTTCTGCACGAATTTTACCCAGAGCGTCTATTGCTCTCTTGCGAACCTCATGGTCTTGGTCATCTAGGACTTTGATGAGACAGGGAACTGCGGCTTCTGCACGAATTTTACCCAGAGCATCTATTGCTCTCTTGCGAACCTCATGGTCTTGGCCATTTAAGACTTTAACCAGATAGGGAAATCCAGTTTTTGAGCCAATCTCGCCCAAGATATAAGCTGCTGCATCCCGAATGTTAGAATCTTCATCTTCCAGAGCTTTTATTAAACTAGGTATAGCGGCTTTTGATTCAATTTTTCTCAAAGCATAAGCAATCCAGTTGTAACTCTCACGATCCCCAATTCCTAAATTTATTACTAGACTAAGAGTTCTGGATTCTGATCCGAGATACTTCAAGGCATAAGCTGCACTTCCACGAGTATTATAATTTGGAGCTTCTAGGGCTTTAATGAGACTGAGAATTGCGGCTTCCGAGCCAATATTAACCAAAGCTTCTGCTGCCCTACTAGATACAGCAGAATGTTCATCTTCCAGAGATTTTGTAAGGCTAGGCACTGGGACTTCCGAACCAATTTTACCCAAGGAAGATGCCGCTCTATAACGAACGCCATAATTTCCATCTTTTAAAGCTTTAACTAGACTTGGAATTGCGTCTTTTGAACCGATATAACCTAGAGTAATAGCCGCCTTCTTCCGAATAGTAACGTCTTTATTTCCTATGTCTTTAATTAGCTTTGCAAGAGTCTCTTTAGAGTCAATTTTCATTAGGGCTTCAGCCGCCTTCTTCCGAACAGCAGTATCGTGATCTTCTAAGGCTTTATTTAGGCTGGAAATTGCCGTTATTGCTCCAATTTCTCCTAAGGCGGCTGCGGCGCTAGAACGAACTTCAGAATCTTCATCTTCTAAGGCTTTATTTAGACTGGAAACTGCGGCTTCCGAGCCAATTCTACCTAGAGCCTCAACCGCCTTAGCACGAATATCAGAGTTTCCATGTTCTAGAACTTTAATTAGACAGGGGATTGCCGCTTCCGAACCGATTTTACCCAGAGCATCCGCAACGCTTGAACGCACATAAGAGTCTTCATCTTCTAAGGCTTTAATTAAACTAGCTATTGCCGCTTCCGAGCCAATATTGCCCAAAGCATCAGCCGCTCTCCAACGCACATAAGAGTCTTCATCTTCTAGGGCTTTAATTAAACTAGCTGTTTCCGCTTCCGAACCAATATTCCCCAAGGCATCAACTACATTCGCTCGAATATAAGAGTATTCATGTTTTAGGGCTTTAATTAGGCTGGGAATTGCTTTCTCAGATTTCGTTAAGCACAAAAGCTGAAATTTGAGTAACTGAGGAATTTCTAACCCAGCCACTAAACCTACTGTTTGCCCCTGCCAATCTCGTTTTACCGCTCCCGCCAATCTTGCCCCCAGCCTCAAATCCACCTCTAAGGCTAACCTCACCACTCGCACTGCCTGCTCCTCATCCTCCACCAACTCCAGCATTAGTGCTAGGGGTTCTGTCCATTTCAGATAATTCAGATAGTCTCGTTTCAGTCTGTCGCCATCCTTAATCAGGTGCGGTAGCTGCTTGAACAAGCATTCTGCCGTGTAATATTCCTGAATCAGTTGGTGCCGAAACTCAATCTGATTATTTGCTCCCAGTTGAATCAGGTGATGGTTGAGTAAATCCTCCAGCCAACAGAGGACGCAATCCTCTGGATGAGCCACCTTACCTGCTAAAAATTCCGTCAGCACCGCTTCTGCTTCCTGCCTGGGAATGGCAACTTGCAACTCCGTTTTGGCTTTCCCAGAAGTCATCACCCAGGCTAACTGTTCCAATAGCCGAGGCAACCAACGGCGAGACTCCCCAGAAATTGGGATATCCTGTTTGAGTTTCTTGGTATAAATCTGAGTGAACCGACAAAACACCGAACCCAGGCTCGACGGTATTTTATTTCTGTTGTCTGCAAACACCGAACACAGCATCCATAACAGCAGAGGTGTTTCTCCCAACTCTCGCAACCGACTGCCCAACTGCCTCAACATCTGCTCTCCCTGCTGAGGCAGATAGGCGCAGACAAACTGCTGCATCTGCGCTTCACCCAGGGGTTGCATTTCCAGCTTCTTGGCAATGTCCAAGTCGCCCCCCAACCCCAAATCCCGCGTCGTGAAAATCATCGGCGTGGCAGCATTCGTCTGGCGAAAAGCCTTCAAATCCCGCCTAGCAGCTTCCGAGGGCAATTCATTGATGCCATCCACCAGCAGCAAAAATTGCTTGTCGAACAGCAGCCTTTCAATCTCGCAAGTGTTGAGAAACAATCCATGCTGTTTCAAGAAGTCCCGAATTAAGTCTAGGACGGAGGTTTGGTAGTAGCGCAATTCTACTAATACAGGGATGCGCGAATCCGCTAGGAAATTAATTTCCCGGCTGGCTTGGGCTTCTTCCAGCAATAACCGCGCCAGTGCCGTCGATTTCCCCAAACCAGGACGCCCCACCAACAACACATGATCTGCGGCATACTTCCGCAACCCTTCCAGCACCCCCAAACGCTCAGTTTTCTGCTGTGCTTCGCCGGGTTGTTCCTTGGCAGGTTGCACCGTCTCCACAATAAACTCAAGAAGTGGCGGTGATTCCACCTCAATTCGCTGGCGTCCGACTACATCCGTCAGCGTGTAGTCTTTCGACCATTGGGCGTATTTGTTGCAAAGGGCTTCTAGGTATGGCTTCCAGTCGATCATGCTGTGTGAAAATATAGCTTGGTTGAGGAGAATGCGATCGCCCCGATCCGTCTTTAATCAATTCGCTGGTTTAAACCTCTGGCAAAGATAGCGTGCTGCGTCTCTGGAAATAACCAGCAGGATATCGCCCCCGTAAAATTAGCCTCAAAGCATAGGTATAATTATGCTCAAATTGTATCAATTTTTCTCCTCTGGTAATTGTTACAAAATTCGTCTTTTATTGACACAACTAGAAATTCCCTTTGAGAGCGTAGAACTGAATATTCTCAAAGGTGAAAGTCGCACTCCAGAATTTTTAAGCAAAAATCCCAATGGGCGGATTCCAGTTTTAGAAACCCAATCAGGTCAATTTATTGCAGAATCTAACGCTATTCTGTTTTATCTGAGTGAAGGTACTAATTTTTTACCAAAAGACAATTTTGAAAGGGCAAAAGTGTTGCAATGGTTATTTTTTGAACAGTATAGCCACGAGCCTTTTATCGCTACCTCTAGATTTTGGATTTCTATTCTTGGCAAGGCAGAGGAATATCGGGATGCACTAAATCAAAAACGGGAACCTGGTTATGCAGCGTTAGATGTAATGGAAAGACATTTAACGAATCATACTTTTTTTGTAGGAGAACGTTACACTATTGCTGATATTGGATTGTTTGCTTATACTCATGTGGCTGATGAAGGCGGATTTGATTTGACAAAATTTCCGGCTATAAATGGTTGGATAGAAAGAGTTAAATCGCAACCTCGGCACATTAGTATTACGCATCTTAATTAGTAATTTCGGTAGTAAATCGCCCACAGGCTGGAAGTCTCGATGCTCCACAAACAAAGCCTACCAACCCAGTCCCAATTGAGTCCGCGCAGGCGGACTTCGTTTGTTTAGCCGCGATTTCCAATCGCCAGGTATTTTTACTGACATGCACCCTCGCGTTTTTTATCATTGGGCGACATATTTGAGCCAGAAATGAGTGTGAGGTCTGCCAACTTTGTGCCATTCTTTAAGTATGCGATCGCGTTCTCCGGCTCTTGCTAAAAATTCCAACCCAGCCGGGAAACCCAACACTTCTGCTTTCGCCAAATAATATTTACGCTGGCGGACAGCATAGCAGCCTTCCCAGCATTGCACTGCACCTTCATAATTCTTGGCGCGATAAAAGCAGGTTCCAGCACGATAAAGCATTTCTTGCGAGTCTTCTCCCAAGGCTTCTAGAACTTCGCCAAATCGTTGCCATTGGAGTCGGTGCAAGTTAGCTCCGCTGACTAAACTTCCAATTCCCTTAGCATACTCTTCTATCCCTGTTCTCCACTGGCGACTGTTGCGCGTACTCTCGTCTAACAGCTTATTCTTTATGCAGTTTTGAAGAAATTGGGTGAAGCTTTTTAGAGTATCAAGACTCGGCTGTCTTAGCATAAAAATGGCAAGTTGACGCTCCAATTCTTTACCCTTCGGGGGTTTGTCAAATTGCTGCACCAACTGTTTCCAGCACATCCCCTCTAAAAAGCACTCCCAAGCCTCATTTGCCATCCCAAGATCGAGAAAAGTTTGACCAGCTTCGGCAAATCTCTGTTCAAATTTTAGCGCCCTAGCTTCGCATATTTCTGCTTTTCTAGTTTCGCCGCGATCGCTATAACATTGTCTGGCACGTCGCATAAAATCTGGATCTTCGGAATTTATCCCCCTTGTCTCAAATTCCAGTGCAATAGAACGCCAGTCATCTTCCTCCAGATTCCGTGCGCTTTCACGAGTTCCCATGCTCACAGGTTGAACATTTTCTCGCCAAGCTGGTATTTGCGAGTGCTGTAAAAGCGCCTCTAAATTGTTTTCTATAAACCTCCAAAGTCGCTGATCTCCTACTTGAGAATCGACTATAAACAGCAGCTCTTTTGCTCTAGAAGCCGCCACGTAGAGCTTATTAAAGAAAAATTCAAATTCATACAAACGTTCTGATGGCAGCTTTTTAGCATCTTCCGGACTGCTGGCTAACTTCCAAACATCTCGGTAACATTCTTCGCCAAACTTGTAGAGAATTACTCGTTTAAATTCCAGCCCTTTAACGGCGCTGGCACTCAATACATTTTTTAGCGGTTCTGATTCCACTCCCTCTGCCAAAATCTGCGAAAGCACTTCATCATTTTGAGCATAGGAAAGCTCACCACCTTCTTCGCAAGGCACAATAATAATTGTGTCCCTTAGGTAACGTTTGAGTTCTTTTGTTGTAATATTTCGACCAATAATAAATTTTTGTGGTTCTGGAAAATGGTCTTTTTTCCATGCCGTTTGCGGTTGAAGTTGCGGAATTTTAAATAGAACCTGACGACACAACTGAATCAGGTTAATAACTTGTACCACACGAGCGCAAGAGCGATAATTAGATTTTAACTCTGGAAAATTCATTCGCAGATTTAATCTATGCGCCGGGTCGAGTGCTGTAATTACCTCGTTGTAAAAAGCTGCTTGGACGCTTTCCCAACGAAATCCTGTCGGGTTTAAAGTTTGAAAAGGATCTCCAGCAAAGGCAAAAGGTAAACACGGAGTTTGGTATCCCAAGTCATATTGGGAGAAGACAGACAGGCGCATAATTAACTGAAGCTCTAGTTTAGTGAAATCTTGAGCTTCGTCGCAGAAAATGGCAGTATATTCAGGACGGTAACACTTGAGTTCCAGAACTTTTCTGATCAAATCTTGATCGTCCCAGTAGCCTTCCTCTGTAGTTAATCTCTTATACCAACGCAACCAGATAGTTTTGTAAATTTCTTGAAACTGAGCAACTGGAATGGTGCGTTCTTGAACAGGTACTTCTTCCTGATAGTCTTCTGGGGCCATAAATCTGAGGCTATGACCTTTGATGAAGGTTCTGATGGCGTGCCAGCAAAGTTCTGGGGAATAAATCTGTGCTTGTGGTAGCTTTAAATCTCTGTAAAGCTGTCGAAAACGATGGAAGGAAATGTACTTTTGAGAATCGAAGCGATCGCGCAGCGTATTCCCAAAAGGCTGTTCCCGCTCCTCTTTTGGCAGTAAATTTAAAAGAAATGTCCCAAACTGTTGAAAGAAAGCACTCACATCAGGTAAATCGCCACCTGCCATTCTGTGTGACAAAAATCGGTGATGGAATGCGTGCAAACAGCGCACAAATTCTTTAGCAACTTCTAGTAAGCGCTTATTGTAAGTAAGAAACAGGGGATTTCCTGGCAGTTCTATTCCCCGTTCGTGGTAATATTTTCGATAACAATAATCAGCAAACAGGTACAGCAACATGGTAGATTTTCCGCTACCTGCACGTCCGTTTAGGAAAAGGGGCAACCAATTCTTCTGTGCTGCTGAAGTTGAAACAGAGTTTAGAATTGCCTCCTCTTCTGCTGAAAGAGCTAAATTTACCTCTGCTCCTTGCTGAATGGTAAGCCAACTTTGTTTATCTGTAAGTAAGTAGCTTGGGTAAGAGCGCCGCGCAAAAGGAGTTAGTTCATCCAGCGTTAACTGACTAGATAAAACATTTTTAGAACCAGAAAATAAGTTTGTTGATTTTCCTATTTGCGCTATTTCTTCTATAGCGGGTCTGCGGCTGAAAATAGCCAAGAGAAATAATACTTGTCGAGGTGGGGTATCAGCAGTTTCTATTTTGCTGAATAGCACATAAAAATCATTTTTCCCGTACAAATATATGCCTCGCCATTGAGGAAATCCTTCGGCATTAATGATATTTCCCTCAATTTCCGAGATAAGATGATAAAAATTTTCCTCGTATTCTCTAATCTCAGGATTTTTGAAACGGGCGATCCATTCCTCGCTTTCGTAGATAATTGTCCAAAAGTTTCTGTCGTTTTCCATCTCCCAGCTGGGAGGTTCCAACCAGGGAAGCAAATTCTCTGGAAGCAATGAAGGCGATCCAGAGGTAGCGATCGCACTGAGTTCCCTCTGAGAAAGCCAGTTAGTTAGTTCTTCCTCATCCAATCGAGAATCCAGATGCTTAGCGCCGTATTCCTCTGGGTTTCGCAGGAATTTTTTGTATTCCTTAGAGCCGCGTAGAAAAATGTCTAGTAAGCATAGCACTTGGTAGTCTTGTACCTGTCGGATTCTGGCAACTATGCGTAAATTGTTTTCCCCTCTGCGCTTCAAGTAAGGGTACACACGCTCAAAACGTGCCTGCGCTTCATCACTCCGCAGGGGTTCAAGTTCGACAGATAAACTATCTACTTGAGCCTGAATACCATAGCGTAGCGCCTTCTGGGTGAACAGATAGGTGCGATAAATGTACATAAACTCATCTCCGCTGTTTTTGACAAAAACAGGCTTAGCCTACTATTACTTATTGTCATTCAGCAGAGAAGCCAATGTTGTAGGGTTTTGGTTACATATAATACATTATGAGCTTTTTTGCTCCAACTTTTAGTAAAAACGCCTGACAAATAAAGTCAAGGCTTAGTTTGCGGAGCATCGAGGCTTGAGCCTGTGGGCGTATATTTCGCTTCGCCTTAGCTTGCGGCATAGCGCACCCATAGCGCACCCTAAAGCTCAATGGAACTGACGCAAGGAGCCTGGAAATAAATTTCCGGCTCAAAGCTAAAGTAAGCTAAAGCTTACTCGGTAAGCCTTTCAACCCGTTTTAACGGGTTTTAGCTTTTAGCCTGAACTTTAGTTCAAGGCTTTAGTTCAAGGCTTAAATCAACGCCATTCACCCTACAGCTACTCTACTTCTGTATCCATCAATAACCGCCACTCCCGTACCCCAAAAGGAGGAACGAGCAACTCTACCGAAAGCCCACCTTTGAGCGGTAAATTCAACCGCAAAGGGGTGTTAGAGTCCAAATCGGTCATCACTTCTAAGAGGTCATATTCTCCCACATTGGGAGGCAACAATGATTCATTTAACACATCAGCAGCCGTCCAAACTTCCCCAGTCCCAGCCGTAATTGTTAACGGCTTGGGGTGCGCCACTTCAGCAATCCCAGGAAATCCTACTAAACGTAGATGCACACAGTCCACCGCCTGACTGCCTGACACATCTTTGTAGATGCTTGGTAGATCAAGGGTGACAGGTTAATGAACGGATGCGAGAGAACCAAATCTGGTCATAGAAATCATGCTCAGCCCGTTTAGAT
>NZ_JAMPKJ010000039.1 GCF_039962115.1 Funiculus sociatus GB2-C1
CCTGACTTAGCCAAAGCCATAGAGGAAGCATTTAATAAGCTCTCCTTGAAGGACATCCAAAATTGGTTTACACACTGCTGTTACTGTACCTCAGCAGACTAGGAAACGCTATACACAATATAAGCTAATATTTTTATGCCGCAACTGTGGCAGACAATTTGTTAAAAATTTTGACAATAAGTAATTTTACCCTTGATTAAAAGTTTAATTGATAAACTTCTCCCAAAAAATTGGCTGCCATTACCTGTGGCATACTACCTAACTTTTTATTGATTGGGGGAATACAAGTTGAGAATAATTTCTTGTGTTAAAAAATAAAAAATTGAATAACTTTTTATTTCTTTACCTTTTTGTTTACCAAGGATTTCCAATCATTGTGAAAGCTGCCCAATAATAAGGATCAGACAAATTTTGATTTCCCAACTTTGCTAGTTCCGGCGTTAGCGGTATCTCCCCGTCAGGAGTAAGCAATTTACCATTTTGCATGCGTACTTGCCCCTTGATCATTGCTATTTGCGCCTGTCTTAGCGCCTCCGCCTTCACGGGAGCTTTTCTCAATTCTTCGTAAAACTGGGCCATTAGTCCCAAAGTTCCCTGATCTGACACATACCACAAACTTGCTAGCGCCGACTTCACCCCAGCTTGCACCGCCAACCCCGCAAAGCCCATCTCTGCCTGTTCATCACCTAACGCTGTGCGGCAGGCACTTAGTACCAGCAAATCTACCGGGGGGTCATTCCAGCCCACCTGTGGCAGCTGGTTCAATGACAGCTTACTGTCCCACAGTTGGATGTATGAGTTGCTAGGATTACCTGGCTGAAATTCCGCATGGGTTGCTAAGTGAACGATTCTATAAGGTTGTAGGCGGCGCTGGGTGTTGAGATTTTTCAGAGTGAAGCCGCTGTTGAGGAAGGATTTACCAGGCCACAGCTCAGGCGTAATGGCCAATAATTCTACTGGTACAGCGGGAAGTGGCTTTTGGTCAGTAAATTTTGATGCCCCCATTGCCAAGACTTGCGCGTTTACTATGTCGCGGTGTTCGGTGTTGCTGAGGCTGAGACTGGGCATCAAGCTGACGCTATATTGCTCCACTAGAAACTGTTCACCATTATGCAAGGCAGCCAAGGGAATAGATCGCAACCCGGTGTCTGGCACGAAGACAATATTCTGAATGCCTCTAGCTTGCAAGTCGGCTTGCAGGGGGGTGATTATCCATTTATAGAGTTGTTGGGCTGAGGAAAGGTAGGTGGGAGTTCGTTTGATTTTGATAACTTCGTTGCGAAATTCATCGGCGGCTTTGATAACTTGCGATCGCGTAATTCCAGAAAACTGCTTGCGAATTGGTGTTCCCTGTGCCGTTACCAGCACCACTTCAAGCTCATCACTCGAATTTTGTGTTGATGATTGGGAATTAGTGACAAGCAAATCCCCCTTTTCTTCCCCTTTCTCTATCTCCCCTTCAGGTATAATATCTGGGGTAGCAAAAGAAATATAAAAAATAGCTGGTCTTACGCCTGTTTCTCTTTCAACTCTATCTAGAGTTTGACGGGTATCTAGTAGAGAATTGACACGAGTGGGAATATTTTTTATCTCCAAATATTCGGCAAATTCGCGAGTATAGTTGTCTTCTCTTTCAGTGACTAGGGCATCAATCTCAATGTTTGGAACATTCTGCGGTAGTTGTAATTTTTCCTCTTCATCGTTGTCACCAACCAATTCTGTTTGGTTTAGTGTTTGATTTGGAGTAGGGGTAACAAATTGAATATTTCCTTGCCCACCCCTACCTGGAAAAGATTGAAAGGTAGTAATTGGGGATTGCCCATTAGTAACTGCCCCTAATGTGCCGTTAGCGGCGGGATTTCCCACTAAAAAGGGAACTAACCTGGAACCGCCACCGTGCCGGATAGCGATCGCGCCTCCCCCAACACCTCCGGCATTAGAAATACTTGCTAAGACACCATTTTGGTCTAAAAAACTACCCCCAGCCCGGAAAAATTGATCTGTCGTAATATCAACATTTCCCCCCGTGCCGTTAGTTCCGCCTTGGGCATTGATGGAGGTAACTTGGATATCCCCAACCGGATCGAGGATCACAGATCCACCATTACCAAAAGCCGAACTAGAGTTGATAACATCAGCATTGATTTGGTTGCGGGCTTTTATCGCGATCGCGCCCCCATCGCCCAAATTTGAGGATGAGTTTATCGCTCCGGTAATATTAATTCTTCCTGCCCTACTATTAGGCAAATTATTATTATTTTGGTCAAGAGCCGTCAGACTAATTGCTCCGCCATCACCAAGATTTGAGGACGAGTTTATCGTTTCTGCAATATTAATTGAACCTGTTTGACTTACAATATTAACATCGCCACCATCACCCGAATCAGCATTAGTAAAAATTCCGTCTCCAGGCGAATTCAGAAGATTAATATCGCTAAAAGCGGACATAGTTACCGAACCAGCAGCAGTATCAGCGACAGTCGTAGAAGTATCGATTTTTCCTAATACTGTAATGCTGCCAGTTGCAGACAAATTTACAAAACCACTCACTAAAGGTGGCACCAAATCAGCTTGTATTGACTGTCCCACAACATCCCGCACCACAACATCACCAGCATTCACCCGGATGCCAGAACCAACAAGTTTCACCTCTCCAGCGCTGTTAACAGTTAGTTCGGTAGCATTACCGATGCCCCCACCAGTTAGCAACTGAGGTAGGGAAAGGGGGAGGGAAGCAGAGGGAGAGCGAGGAACAGAGGCGGGGAGGGGAGTAACTTCCAAGCTTAGCGGACTTCCCGGCTGAGAGATACGAACCATACTCTTGCCTCCTACAGATGCGATCGCGATATCATCGCCTGGTGCCGTCAGACTACCCAGTGAGACAACGGTGCCACCAACCAGGCTAAGATTTTGTTGAACAGCTAGCTGCGCCAAGTTGACAATGGCTCCGGGTGTCTGAGGAGTCGTGAAGGCAAAGGTGCTGGGAGTCCCCACCAAAGCGGCATAGTGATTAGACCCGGTGGCATTAAACCATCTTATAGAGGCGGGATTCATCGCGTCTGGAAAACCAATTGCATTCGCAGTGGTGGCGGTGAAGCTTCCTGGTATATTCAAGCTGGCTCCTGCGCCAAAGATGATACCAGCAGGGTTCATTAAAAAGAGGTTGGAATTGCCGCTAACCTGAATTAAGCCGTTGATTGCCGAGCGATCGCCTCCTACTACTCTCACCAGAATATTCTCAATAGATGGGCTAGAGAGAAAATTGGCAATCTGGTCTTGACTAAGCCCAAACTGGGTAAAACTGTGGAAAAGATTGGCGCGATCGCTCGATCTAGTGCCGCCTTCGATATCGAAGCGGTTCCCGTCAGGTGTCACAATAGTTCCGATACCATCAACCGCCGGAACTATTGACTGTGCTGTTGCTGATGCGGGAATAAGGGCAAAAAACAAAGCTACCAAACTTTTAGCTTTGCTTCCCTGAATATTCAAGGAAAAAAAGCAAAACCGAAATTTCCAGCTTTTTTTACCACCAATTGGGGATTGGAGGGTAGAGGTAGGGCGAGACTTTTCTTTCAGCCCCCAGTCCCCAGTTCCTCTTAGTGCTACCAGCCACAACTTAATTCTTTTTTTAGCTAATTTCATGGTGCCGATTCTGACAGGAAACACGCCTTTGCCCTAGTTATTAATTCTTCTACGCTAGCTTCCAAAGAAGTATCCGCACACCTGATGCAATTGTGCCATGAATACACTATAAGTAGTGTTTTAGATATTATCTAGCTGCCGTTTTAAATGTTTACCAGTCTAAATTGATACTTTTAATCTGCAACGGTTCACTGTATCGTTTTGCCCGTAAAGGCAAATTAATGGGGATAAGAAACGAGTAAGTTTTACCGCCGCCTCTTATAATGGACGGGCTTAACCCTAGTCAACAGGAGTTTGGTCAATAACCCATCCCCTTTAAGGTATAAGCTGGTTAACTAGCTCTCGTTGGGCAAACCTCACCACTCTGGAAAAAACCCTAGCCTTGTGGTAAAACCCACAAAGTAATAGCTTATGCAAGTGTTTCTGGTTGCTGACCCTCGAACCAAACTACTTATAAAGTAAGCGACAGAGCTTTTCTCCAGATTTCCTGCATAAATTAAAACGTAAAAACATTCTTTGTTTAGGAAGCGGTACACCCCGCCCCGCTTTCCTGCCAACCCCCGAAAAGGGATGGATGTCTAGCGGGAAGCATTATGACCAACGATGAAAGCAATTAGATGGCACCGCACCCCAATTGTTCCTGCAACTTTGCTTGTTCTGTGTCTTGGCGCTGTATCAGCCAGAGCGCAAAATAAAGTATATAATCCGATTCCTGTACTGACAAACAACGAAGTTGCCGACACGCTTACAGAAAACGATATTCCTACTGGTGAGGGAGGCTTTGCCCGTGACTACTTGGTGAAGTTGAACGCTGGAGATCAGGTGGCTATTGACTTGACCTCAGATAACTTTGACTCGATTGTTACGCTGATGGCTGCTGATGGTTCCACTGTAGCGGAAAACGATGACGGCCCAGACGGCAGCACAAATTCTGTGCTGTTTTCCCGAATTAGCGAGACTGGTTCATACATTATTCGGGTTCGGGCTTTTGGAGAAACGGGCGGCGGGTCTTTTAAGCTGAAGATAACGCGCCTGAAGCCAATTTAACGATTTTGGATGCCAGGATTTTGGATTGCTTGGGTTATTTGTGAGTTACAAACTCCTTAAAGTTAAAAGCTAAAATCGTTAGATTGTGGTGAGTAGGCACAGTAACAAAGCTTCTGTCCATTCTACGACTGCGCCGTAGGTATCTCCCGTGTGTCCGCCCAGCTGGTGGTGAAACCAAGCACCAGTTAAAAGCGCGACAAGGCATCCTGCGACTGCCATGATTACCGCCAATAGAGGGCGAGTCGGTGACACAATGAGCTGTAATCCGCTTAAAAGCAGTAGTAAGACCAATCCCAGCAAGATATCCTGGGGGGTGCGAATAAACTCTTTGTGAAAAGCACCTTTGCCAGTAGGTTTGAGATAGGGATAACGAGCGATCGCTACCACTTGCCCCCACCGACCCCATCCCGCGGCTGCCATCAGCGCTAGCCAGCGGTTAGATTCAATATCTGTCAGGGCTGCTGTTTTTAAAAGTATGAGTGCGATCGCAGCGATCGCGCCAAAGGCACCAGTCGCACTATCCGTCATTACCTCTAAACGCCGTGACGGATCTTGCACTGCCAACCCATCTGCGGTATCCATTGCCCCATCTAAGTGTAAACCTCCGGTGATGGCAATCCCCATCACTACCACTAAGGCTGAACGAGTCAGTACGGGTACGCCCAGCTGTTGCAAACAGACATCGCAAAGCGACAGAAGCGCCCCAATTAATAAGCCTACTAGCGGAGCATGGCGGGCAATGCGCTGAAATTCCAATGTCCAGCCCGCAGGAAGGGGTATACAAGTATAGAACGCGATCGCCCCTAGCAGCGATCGCCAAAACGAAGAAACTTGAATCACAAAAAATACAAAAGACACTTCTTACTTTCCGAATACAAATTCAGTAGATTAGCGTAGGAGCAGACGATAAATGTTGGGCTAAGATTGTCTCGTAGCAGTTCGATCTCGCGCATAGCGCCTATGGCGTTAGATTATTTAGCTACCTGCTTCCCCAAGTAGGAAAGCATCTACTACGACCAGACAAGATCGGGCTGGTTTGAACTAAAGGCTGTTTCCCATGATGAGTCACGACCAATCTCCGCCCAAGCTACCAGCTCCCTGTATAATTGACTTCGGCATTGTCGTTAATAAGCAAGATATGCGGCGACTGCTGGCTGATTTAGGCCGCGTCCGCTACATTCATAGTCTTGATGGCAACGTTCAGAGCCAGGGAGAAGGGTATGTGCTGGATGTATTTGCTGACGATCAACGGTCTACGATGATTGCCAACCAGGCAATTTATCTTAATGTCTACAGTTTTGATTATCTGCAACTGCACCAGTCCCCAGATCAGGAATCTTATTTTGACTTGATTCAAGACCATCGTCAATTACGTTTGATACCGCTTTCTAACCCACTCCAAGAGCAAGCCACGCCTAGCATCAATGCCGCCGCCTTAGAAGCGATGGTAACGCAAGTGCTGTCTGCTAAGTGGGATGTCCAATTTGATGACGATGATTGCTCATTCTAAGTAGTTGTTAGCCATTAGTGATTAGTCATTAGTTATTAGCAACAATCTAATAACTATTAAGTTTGATTGTCAGTCGTTAGTCATTAGTTCGTAACAATGAACTAAAAACTAAGGATTAAAAACTTTTGCTAGTGGTACTGGCTAATACCATTTTGCTTTCCAGAGATACCATTTTTGTCATTTGTCCAATGCCCGACAAATGATAAATTATTGTGAAAAGTTAGAACGCGATTTGGTATAAGTAAGTGGGATTTTCTTTTAAATGTCAGGCGCGTTGTAGCCATTCCAAAGCACGGGCGGGAATTTTTTCCACACCTCATGGTTTGGTGGAAACTCCTAAATTTATGCCTGTGGGAACTCTAGCGACTGTCAAAGGTATAACAGCAGCCCAGCTAGAAGCAACAGGCGCTCAGATGGTGCTATCGAATACCTATCACCTCCACCTACAACCAGGGGAAGCGATTGTCGCGGGTGCTGGGGGGCTGCATCGGTTTATGGGCTGGAAGAAGCCAATGCTGACAGATTCTGGCGGCTTCCAAGTGTTTAGTTTAAGCCAGTTACGTAAGATTACTGAAGAGGGTGTAATATTTCGCTCTCCCCGCGATGGGCGGATGATTAACCTAACGCCGGAGCGTTCGATCCAAATTCAGAACACTCTGGGAGCAGATGTCATCATGGCATTTGATGAATGTCCTCCTTACCCCGCTGAACGCTCAGATGTGGAGGCGGCAACAGAACGGACTTACCGCTGGCTGGAGCGCTGTATAAAGGCTCACCAACGTCCAGATGAGCAAGCTTTGTTTGGAATTGTTCAGGGTGGTGTCTATTTAGATTTACGTGTCCGTGCGGCTGAGTCGTTAGCAGGGTTAGATTTGCCGGGATACGCAATTGGCGGCGTGAGTGTGGGGGAACCAGCGGAACTGATCCACCAGATTGTAGAGGTGACGGCGCCAGTGCTACCACCGGAAAAGCCGCGTTACCTGATGGGTGTGGGGACTTATCGGGAAATGGCAAGAGCGATCGCATCCGGGATAGATTTGTTTGACTGCGTGATTCCGACTCGTTGGGCGCGTCACGGTACTGTTGTGGTAGGGGGTGAACGTTGGAATTTGAAAAACGCTCAGTACCGAGAGGATTTTACACCCCTTGATGCCAGTTGTCCCTGCTACACTTGTCAGAATTTTAGCCGCGCTTACTTGTGTCATTTAGTGCGATCGCGCGAAATTCTCGCTTACACCTTACTCTCAATTCACAACATCACCGAACTAATTCGCTTTACCGAAAAGATAAGAGAAGCAATTTTAGGCGATCGCTTTACCGAAGAATTTGCTCAATGGCTATGACACGCTAACCGAGGAGTTAAGCATTGACTTTATCGTTCCCAGTTAGAGGCTGGGAACGATAAAGTGTGTCAAAGTTGATAGTTAACGCTGAAATAAAAACCCTGATCTTGAGCATTTTCGCCTCGGTCATCAATCTCAACTAAGGGAATGCCGTAGTCTAACCTGATGTTCAGCTTGGGTATCGGTTGCCAGATTAACCCTAAGCCGACACCTGCTAAAAATCTTTCATCAGGTAATGGGTTGGGGTTATCATCCACATTCCACACCCACCCCAAGTCTATAAAAGGGGCAACCTGCATGATAGCAGCTCCGGCTTCGTCTCGCTGGACGGTAATTCGGTCTTCAATAGAAAATCTCACGCCATTGTCAGCAGCACGGACATTTTGCCTGTAGCCGCGCAGCGATTGACCGCCGCCAATTACAAACTGTTGGGAGGGTAATAAACCACTGGTTGATAGCTGGACATCTGCCTGAAGAATTAAAAAGTTATCGTTATTCAGGACTTGTACTCGCTGGATTTGACCTAGCCAGCTCAAGAAACGACCATCGGGAACGGGATCTTCATTCACGGTAGCATCGAATAATCCGGTACCGAGACTAAAGAGCGATCGCAACGCCCATGCACCCCTGACATCCCGACGTAAATAATCTTGTCCAAACTTAACCACGCTGGTACGGCTGACACCATTTTCGTCTGGCCCAAATCCGAAAGGAGTCGGTCCGGCAAAGGTGAACGTCTGACCATCTTGATAAGTAAAGCCTAAAGAAAGGGCAAATTCTTCTCGCGGTGAGCGGATCAACGGCTGTCGATAACTAATTTCATAAAGTTCCGTCTCCCCTCGAATGTCAAACACATCAAAGGGACGTTGGGTAACTTTGTTGCGATTAGGTGCTGCTCTCAGTTGCAGGGTGCCATTCATGGCGTTGAGTGGTATCCGATAGCTGAAGTCGAAAATATCAGCGCCACTGGTCGTCGTATGGTAATAGGAGCCAGCGATTTCATCCCCAAGCCCAGTTACGTTGCGATAACGCAGGTTGACTCCCAATCGTTCTGAACCGACGCTGGGAGGCGAGTAGTTGTCAACGCCTAAACTGGCTTCTAAAGGGTTAGCTTCGGTGACGCGCACCACGAGAATACTTTGACCAACCCCACTTCCAGCCCGGAGGCTGGCTTCTATGTTTTTAAATAGGGGATCGATACGCAAAAGCCTTAATTGGTCTTCCAGTTTGCCTGTGTTGAGAGGTCTACCAGCCCCCAGGCGCACCCTGGAACGGACGTAATTTGGATTTAGGCGGCGCGTTCCTTCTACCCTAATTTCTTCTAGGGTGCCTTCGATGACGCGAATTTGGACGACACCATCGGTAACGGCTTGGTCTACAAGAATTGCTCTTGAGGTAATGTAGCCTTGGTTTAGGTACAGCTGAGTGATAGCATCGGCAACGTTTCTGAGTTCCTCTAGGGTAACAACGCGCCCCTCAAATTTTTGGGTAATGGGGTTCAGTTCATCTTGATCAAAGATGGTGCTGCCGATGACTTGAATTTTGTTAACTTGAAGACTGTCTGAGGCGGGCGCTGTAGTGGGTGTCGGGGTTGGTGTTGGCGTCAGTACAGGCGGCGGTGACTCTTGGGGCAGCGGTTCTGGGGTGGGTACAGGTTGCGGGAAGCGATCGCGATTAGGATCGGGCTGCGGCGGAAGCTGGATAGATGGTGGTATCTGCGGCGCTTGCACCAGCCTCTGTTCAGAACCCTCTAAAGAAGAATCCGGGATCAACAATGAATCGGGATTTTGGTCTTTGTCCATCTCGGCGCTTGGGATTGTCTGCATCGTCTCCCATTCGCTTTGTAAATTTAATCCATCTAGCACTGGCTTTGCTTCTCTGGTCGCAGCATTCGCACTGCTGGTAGCAACACACCCCAACAGCGTTGATACGCATACACCAAGGGCGATCGCGTCCTCAATTAACACTCCACACCAAAACACTTTAAACCTTGATTGCATGGCAACTATCTTCCCCACACGTTTAATCCGCTAAAAACTTGTACAAATACCATATTTTTGTCATCTCATCTGGATTTTCCTCGCTAAATTTCAATTGTCTTTTCATTGCTTCCTACTCCGTTGCTCAAATGTACTGATAGCTTTATGACAGTAGCAATGGTAGTTTAAGCAAAAAATAAATGAATTGTATTATTTAGCACCTTTGCCAGAGAGATTTTATGGCATAAGTTGTGTCAGGCTGGATGCCTGTGCCACCAGTTAAGCGTTTAGATATAACTGACGGTACTATGTAGTAGCGATCGCTAACGCTTCACGCACAAATCTATTCCACAACTTCACCCAGTTTTACTCAGCTAATACTATTTTCCTTTTGATGTGTTACGCAGAGATCCCCCCTTGCCCTTCTCCATCGAAGGGTTTGGGGGGATCTAATTCCATAAAAGGGAAAAAGCAAAAGTTAAGAATTATTTTGCCTTTTACATGAGCACCTTTTGACTTTTAGAGGGGTTCGGGGGATTTTTAATCCTAAATCAAAAAATTGAATTTTCTTTTCAGCCCCGCTATTTAGAATATCCTGGGTGGTGTCATCAGTGGCAATGCCTTGGACTACTAATTTTTCGGCGATGGCTGGGAAAGCGTCGCGTTGTTACTCGGTATCGGACTAATGGGAACTAGAGGTTCAGTTGCCATGTGTTCCAGCCCAACTGCCTTCAAGAGTTTTGCCCATTCAGATGATATGGCTGAATCTTTCGGGTTTGACTGGCGCAAAGCTGCTAGAGTATTCAAAGCGTCGAACCAAATGCCCGCTTCTGCATAAATATCCGGGCGATCCTTGAGTGTGGCTTGCTTTAAATTATTATTCAGCGTGGCGTTGAGTGGCACACGCCGAATCCACCCTTCTACAAAAATATTAGGCGATCGCTCTAGCGGATTGCACAGTATCGATAAGAACCAATGATAATTCTTTCCAACTTCTAAGGGTGGTACATCAGCTGACACTGGGACGCTGACGCTGACAATACCTGACTTTCTAGGCATCATAAAAGTTGTTGCATAAATCTCTTTCTCGTTTCCATCCCTCAGCACAAACTCCACTGGCAGGGGCTTGGCTTGGGGAGGCATTGCCGGCAGATAAAATAATAAAACTGGATTTTGAGCGACTGTAAACCCAATGTTGTTAGCGGGGATGAGCGCAGTTAGTGGCTTTTTTGCTATAGGACAGTTCCCACCGCGCGTTCCTCCTCCTTCCCGTCGTCCTGGTGCGCTAATGTTGACTGGAGGTTCGTAATCAGCAACTAACAAGCGCTGTGGGATTGCGTGGGCGCTTTTTGGCTCCAGTGTGCCTATCAACGTTGAGAAACCCGTCAGTAGCACCAGTTCCATAGATAAGGCTATGGATTTTCTTACAACAGGGGACTTCATCCAGGCCATAACAGAATTGTTCTGAGATAATTTTGAGTTTTGAATATTTAGGGGTAAACCCCTGATACCATTTGGGATTTTGGCTTGTGAAACCCTAGCCTGTAGGGAGCTTCAGCAAATCGATATGGTATTGCTTTCCATTGTGGCGCTGTCTTTTGCGGCTAGAAAATACTATCTGTAAAAGGCAGTTATTTGACAATTGAAGAGCCGATGCGTGTGAAGAAGGGCGGGTGTAGCACTCTGAAATCGTTGAAGCTGTTATGTATTTAGTTTTCCTGTTTGAGAGCGATCGCTTTCTGGAATTGGGAAAAAGTTAGGAGTTAAGAGTTAAAAGCTCCTTTGGCCTCGTAACTCATAACTCATAACTTTCTTACAGAGGCGATTTTGTGTTAATTCGGACTAGCTGCGCCCTGAGTCAGAGGCTCTTTAGCAACCGGGTCTAAGTCTGCTGACTTCAGCAATTTTTCCCAAGCATACTCCAAATTACGATCGTTGGGACGCAAGCGACGTAGATCCATCAATGTTTCCAGCGTCTCATACCAAAAGTTAGCTTTTGCATACAAAGCAACGCGCTCCTGTAGACTTGCCTGCTGGAGTTTATTGTTAAGCTCTGGAGCTACGGCGACGCGCTTTATCCATCCCCAGACCGCTATATCTTGTTCGCGGTCTTTAGCATTACAAATTACGTTCACTTCCCAATAATATTGCTCGTCCTGCCGTAGGGGTGGAACATCGGCGGAGGCAGGCAGTTGCAAGCTCAAAATGCCAGGAGTGCCTTTGATGGCAAATCTGTTTTTGTAAACCTCTTTGCCGTCTTCGTCTTTTTCTTTCAGCACAAACTCCACCTCTTTGGCGGTTGTTGGTGGCATATACCAAAAGAAACTTGGATAGTCGGCTGATGTCAGACCCACGCCCACTGACCCATCACCTGATCTTTTGGGGATCAAGGCGGTGAGTTGCTTACTATTATTCCCGACAAAATTATTACTATTATTGACCATGCAACCTCCGTTGCCGCGTGTTGCACCCTGTTCTCTGCCGTCAGGGTTGCCACGCTCTGGCGGCGTGTATCCCCAACTATCCGGAAGGCTGCGACTGAGCGAGGAAGATTGTGATTGTAGTTGTGCCTGTGCGGGAACGTTCAGAGCCAGCCCCAGCGAGAAGGAAACAACTAAGGTTGTAATACTTGAGTAGCGTTTAATCTGAGCCATAATAGAATTGTTTTCTGTTGACACTTTCCAAGGCTTTAGCCGTGGGATGTTCGCTTCAACGAGTCCGTTTAACAAATTGAAACTGTTTCCAAGTTGCCTGCGTGGTTTATGTCCCTGTCGGGGCGTATTGTCATAATCCCCTAATTTTTTCTCTAGCGCAGTGTCCGGCGTCGATGCAAAAACTCTCTCTACTTTGATACCTGAAGAGTCTAGCACTCCAGGCAGTTTTGGCTGCTGAATCTGCACTCCCTGACGTTGGAAAGGTCTGTTTAACAATCTATCGCTAGATTGATGTTGCTTTGGAGCAGCAAGGCGGTCTGATTGCGTGTCCATAATTATATCAAACCATCTAAAGAAAATATCTTTTTCTTTTCAAACATCGACTTATAATCTTTACGCTTGTTGCAAGAATCCCCATTGGGAGGGATTTAGGCGCAATTAAGCCATCTCAAAATTAGCTGGGTCATCATTTATGTATGATGCCCTGACGGTCGCCTGAGTTCCCAATTGACACAGACCAATAAAATATTACTCAGGTTCGCACAGAGGAATTGTCTTGGTTGCAATTATGGTAACTTGGGCTGCTTTCTTAGGGTCAAACCAATTTTAGATTGGCCTTGAATCCATCATCGGAGGCACATAAACTCCGATGAGGCAAAATCGCTCAGACTCGGCTTGGTGTCCACTCCTACATTATCTTCACTGAGATTTAAGATGATTCCTAATTCAGCGTTACAAGTCAAACAGAATCCTTGGCGGCGGACAGTTAGACCGATTGGAGCCTCCGCTTTGCATGGCATGGCTTTTCGGAAAGATGCGCTGATCGCTATTGACGCTTTTAGCGGATATCTTCTACAAATTGACCCCAAGAGCGACAACACAACTATCCTAAATGCTAATCATCTACCAGATTTTCTGGGTGTGACTGGCTTGGCTCTTTGGGAAGACACTCTTTGGTGTACACAGGACGATAGTGTTTTCTTTTGTACAGATGCACTTAATGCGATCGCAACAACTGATTTGACACCGGAACAATTTGTTACGTTGTCCTACCCTGCTGATGGCATTGCTGTTGCGGAATCGACGGTTTACGTTACTTCTCGGAAGTCTGGCTATATTCTAGTTTTTAGCCGCGAGACAGGTAAACAGATTGCCCGGTTTCCGGCACCGGGGGTTGGGGTAGAAAACATTACGGTTAAGGACGAGGAACTTTGGGTTTCCGATGATATTGAACAGACGGTTTACTGCTTAGATCGGGCTACAGGGCAAATTAAATTCAGTGTACTGACTCCGTTTGAGCGTCCGACGGGGTTGGCTTTTCACACTGAACCGGAAACTGGGCAGGATATTCTTTATGTTGCTTATGCGGGTGAGGAACCGTATATCCGAGATAATCCGAACGCTGACCCCAATTTTGAATTAGCATATCGCGATCGCACGTTTATCCACCCCCTATATTTTCACTACAACGAAGCTGAAGGCTATGCTCTCTCTAATGGCTATTTGATTGAGTTGTCCTATGTTGAGGAACTTTCCCCCCTCGACAATGTGGAGTTAACAGATGTCGAATGGCGAATTGCTTTGCCTTCGGAAACTCATCGGCAGAAGGTAAGGACAATTGAATGGGTGGGATTGCCTTTTACTGAGGAAATTCAGGACGGACAGCGCGTGGCTGTGTTCAAATTTGACAGTTTGAAAACAGGCGATCGCCATATATTCGGTTGGAAAGCTTTGCTAGAAGTCTGGAGCATCAAATATCGCCTCACACCCAGAGATGCTGAAAAGCTTCCGGATCTATCGCCATTGCAGGATAAATATCTGGTGGATGATGACGACTTGGCAATGGACACAGATATTATCCGCAGTGCTGCTAAAGATGCAATTGGCACTGAAACTAATCTACTGCGGAAAATTTACAAAATTCGCAACTTTACTTACGATGCGCTCTCCTACGGCATTAAACCTCACATTGATTCACCAGATGTTGCTTTAGAAAGGGGCGTTGGTTCCTGCGGCGAATATCTAGGTGTTTTACTGGCGCTGTCACGACTTAATGGGATTGCTTGTCGCACTGTTGGACGCTACAAATGCCCTCCCCATCCTGAATTAAAGAATGTGCCGTTGCAACCGGACTTTAATCATGTCTGGATGGAGTTTTATTTGCCTGGTTTTGGTTGGTTGCCGATGGAATCAAATCCTGATGATGTTGTGGATAAAGGCCCTTATCCATCGAGGTTTTTTATGGGTCTTTCTTGGTATCACGCTGAGATTGGCAAAGGTATCACGTTTGAAAGTTTGATGAGCCAGGGAGAGAGAGTTAATAAGCAGGAAGTTTCTATTGGCGATTTAGCTCTGAATCATGTAATATTCACCATTCTGGAGGAATTACAACCTGGAGGCGAAGGATGAAGAATGAGGGATGATATCATGTCCGGTTAATTACCTATAACTAAGAGGAACCTGGAAACCCTCTAGGAAGATCGGGGAGGCGATGGCGGGGCTGGGTTCTTTTATCACAGGTAATCAACTGCGCTTGATATGAATTGATTTATCCTTCTTTATAAAATTACTTAAGTAGGTAGGTCGCGTGACTTATCTACTTTTTTTATTTTAAATTTTCCTGATATTGCCCGCATAGGTCAATGTTGAAACTGTCACAAACTTTTCCTGATATTCAAGTGCCTGCATAAATAATAACTTAATACTAAATTTACTTTGTTCAACAGTGGCAGGAAATTACTCTTAAGAATTTTATATCTTAATAAGAGATTTAGTTAGTTTTGATTCTCATAAAAACTATTGTAATTAAGGAAACTATTGGCACAAAAATGTTAATAAAAAAGTTATCAAGAATTTATTAAGCATGGAATGTGAGAAAATGGAAAAATCTAAAATTGCCAAGCAAACGATTGATTTAGCAGGATATAAATACCAAGAGCCGCATTATTTACAAACGCGATCGCGTATTAACTTGCTGGTGGAAAGATATCTATCAATAGACATTCTCCAGAATTGCCTAGTAGATTTACCCAGACAGTTTGAAAAACCACATCAGCGACCTTGGCAACCGATTGATTGGCAAGCAATTAAGCCAGATCAAATTATAGGTGTTAAACCTGCGCTATTTACAGCCGCGATCGCTAATGCGGTGGAAATAGAAACGCCGATTCGCGCTTATGCCAAAGAAAGCTGGGATTATTTGCAGGCAACCCATCCCCAAATGGCAAAATTTGTAGGCGGCACATTTGCGGCGGATGGAACGGTGCTAGAGGTAGGATTATGGGAGAAAGAAGAAAGACAGCACCGACCTGCTTTTAGCAAAATATATCAAGAATTGACAGGGGAAAAACTAAATCCGCAGTCAAACTCTGTCCAAGGTTACGAATCTAGCGGCAATATTCGGGAAGATGTATATAAACACGCACTCAGCAGAATTACCACCGAATGGGGCGCAACTTCTGTATATCTGTGGTTAATGGCGCACTCAACAGGAGCATTACAACAAGCGATCGCGCAACCCCTACAAGACGAGATCAATCATCTGGCAAAATTTTGGGGGATCAGCCGTTGGGCTTTTGGAGATTCTTATCTGACTCGCTTGCGGGGTACTACTAAAAATTTAATGAGTCTTCTGCAACACCACCAAGGCGAACGCACTCACACCAAGGAACTATTGCAATTAGGATATGCCTTGTACGCTGTAGAACTGGTGTTTACATTTGCGCGATTGATGGTGCAGTTGCGTCGGTGGAACCAAACTCTAAGTAATGAGGATCTTGTAAAGTTGTTTGGCTTACCGCCACACGAGAGATTAGCTGCTAGTTGATAGCCTATTAACTGTTAGTCTTTATTGAGTAGGGTAGACATTGGCTATTCTACTGACTTGATTATTTAAATAGCGGAAGATGAATGTAATTCCAGCGATCGATCTGCTAGAAGGGCGGTGTGTGCGATTGTATCAGGGAGACTACGAGCGATCGCAAGTTTTTGACAACAACCCCGCTCATGTAGCTAAACTCTGGGTAGACCAAGGAGCAACCCAGCTGCATATTGTAGACCTTGACGGCGCTAAAACTGGCTCTCTGGTAAATCGGCAGGCAATTGAAGCGATATTACAAGCGGTGCAAGTGCCAGTACAAGTTGGGGGTGGCTTGCGCGACAAAAGCGCAGTTCGTCAGCTGCTAGACATGGGCGTTGAACGGGTAATTTTGGGAACCGTTGCAGTTGAACAACCCCAGGTGGTAGAACAACTTTGCCAAGAATTTCCTGGGCAAATTATTGTGGGAATCGATGCTCGTAATGGAAAAGTTGCCACTAGAGGCTGGTTAGAAACTTCTGAAGTTAGGGCAATTGACTTGGCTAAGCAGATGCAACATCTGGGGACAGCTGCGATTATCTACACCGATATTCATCGCGATGGCACCCTTTCCGGGCCAAACTTAGAAGCATTAAGAGAACTCGCTAATGCTGTCTCAATTCCCATCATTGCTTCTGGCGGTGTCAGTTCCATTACTGACCTCTTGAGTTTGCTAGCTCTTGAACCTTTGGGAGTAAGCGGCGTTATCGTTGGCAGAGCCATCTACACTGGTGATGTTTCGCTCAAATCAGCCATACAAGCAGTGGGACAAGGACGTATTCAGGATGTCCCCCCAGATTTAGGCTTTTCCACCTTTGCTTAATTAACTCTAGTTCCCAGCCTCAGCCTGGGAACTCTCATCTAGAGTCTCTCCCTCCTGAGTAAAACGTAGATTGAGCCATTGGAACCTCACCCAACATCTAGTAAGCAAGCGTGAGTTATTGACTTTCCAGACGGTAGGCCCAACCTACGAATTACTACAAATTACTTAACTTTTTCATACTGCTTCGTCATGTGGTAGCTGTACCGGAAGCTCAATATAGAATTCTGTTCCTTCTCCCGGTTTTGATTGGCAACTTAGAACACCGCCGTGTTTTTCGACAACAATTTGATAGCTGATTGATAAACCTAATCCCGTACCTTGTCCTACTGGTTTCGTAGTAAAGAATGGGTCAAATATATTTTGCTGCACATGGGGCGGTATCCCAGGCCCATTGTCAGCAATTCTGATTACCACTTTATGGTCATCTACCATTTCTGTGCGAATCTGAATGATAGGAGCGTTAGTTGTCAGTTGTCCGTTGTCGGTTTCTCCACAGTCCATTGACTCTTCCAGGGCATCAACAGCATTACTCAAGATATTCATAAATACCTGATTGAGTTGCCCAGCATAGCACTCCACTATTGGTAGATTACTATAATCTTTGATGATCTGGATATGTGGTCGTCCTGCTTTAGGTTTCAGGCGATGCTGTAATAAAAGTAGGGTATTGTCAATTCCATTGTGTAAATCAAAAGGCTCTCTTGCTGCTTTATCTACACGGGAGAAATTACGCAGTGACAGAACAATTTGACGAATGCGCTCTGCTCCTACCAACATTGAGTTCATCAGTTTTGGCAGGTCTTCGCTGACGAAATCTAAGTCAATCTCTTCTAGGGCTTCTTTAATTACTGGTGTTGCGTTGGGATATTGCTGCTGGTAGAGGCGAATAAGGTGGAGCAACTCTTGAGTGTATTCAGTGGCGTAGGGAAGATTGCCGTAGATGAAGGAAACAGGGTTGTTAATTTCATGGGCCACGCCAGCCACTAACTGCCCCAAACTGGACATTTTTTCGGTTTGAACAAGTTGGGTTTGAGTTTGTTGCAGTTCATACAAAGCTTGTTCTAGCTGAGTTGCTTTTTCTCTCAGTTGCGCTTCCGATTTTATTAATGCTGCCTCGGCTAGCTTTCGATCTGTGATGTCGCGAGAGTTGACCACCATGCGGACTCCCGGTGCATCCATTAGGAGATTGCTATGGGTTGATTCTATATAACGCCATGAGCCATCTTTATGCCGAAACCGAAATTCAATTGTTAAAGCGGTTGTGGGATTTTGCAGAACTTCTTGAAAGTCTTTTTCTAAAAAGGGGATGTCATCTGTGTGAACAAAGTCAAATGTATTTTTGCCAATTAATTCTTTTGGCTTATATCCTAAAATGCGTTCGATGGCAGGACTGGCATATTTAATGGTGCCGTCGCCTTCCAAAATGGTGATCAGGTTGGAGCTATTTTGCAGAAGACTTCGCCATTTGGCTTCGTTCTGCCCCCAAACCACAGCTTCCCGCTTGCGTTCTTCTTCAACGCTAATAGCAGAGGCAATAATCCCCATCAGCTTTTTGTCAGCTTCACAGGGAATAAATTGATTTTGATATGCTACGCATACTGAGCCGATGTATTCACCAGCGCATTTGACAGCTTGCCCAATATAGGTTTGCAATTGGTAGGGAATTACCCAATTGTCACTTTCGGCATAGGGAGTGTTTTGCAAATCTTGAACTACAAAAGTTTGGTCGCTGCTTTGCTGGATAACGTCATAGCAAATGTTGCCTTCCGGTTCTCTGACATTGGAGAAGTCTGGCGGCGTTTGCGACTGTCCCCATGCCCATAGCAAGCCTTCATGCAGTCGATTGTAAACTGCCCAAGCTCCGCCGAGTAAATCTCCTGCCAGTGCTGTGAGACGGTTAATGTTATCATCCGGGTCAGACTTAAGGCTGGAAAAGCACTCATTAATTTTTGAGAGTTGTTCGCCTGCCTTTTGGTTGGTGATGTCGCTTAACGTGCAGATGACTTGTTCGACAGTACCATCTGTATTTAACTGCGGTTCGGTATTCACGGATAGCCAGACGCGATCGCTATTCGTTGGTCGATACACCCCTAAAACTAAATTTCGCAGCGCTTGGCGCGTCGAAAGTAGCAGCAATGCTTGCTTTGCTCTGACTGGTGCCGTATGGAGTTTCAGCTGAAATGGTGTTCCATTTTCTTGAATAACGTGCCAATCTGAGTCAAGAGGCTCTTGATTTAACAGCTGGCTTTCGGTTAGCCCCAGCAAGTTCAAGGCCGCTTGATTCATCATGCGGATTTCCCCGCTAACTCCCATTACTAATACACCCACTGGTAATTCTTTGAGGAGCGCTGGGGGCAGGTTGTCAATCCGGGGCGCTAAGGCACTGCTTTGCTGATTAGTGTGTAAAGGGGGCATATCTTCCAGCCAAGGTACTAAGTGAGTACCTGGAGTATTTGTTATGTCTATTCTGGTATAACTCGTTATACCGTTAAACTGGATACACCCTGAGTAGTAATTATTTCACGAATTTATTATTCTCTGAAGAAACTAGTTTTACACTTTTCTTCAAATAGACAGATGCAGATTTTTCCTTAAGGGACAATTCTAATCTGTATGGATACGTTTTTGGCTTTGATGTTGGTTTTTTATAATTTCTATCTTAACAAGTTTTTATTAATACAGGCTTCAACAGTTTAATAAATACATTTTTTCTCTATTAACTTTTTATAAGTATTTATTCTAAGCATAATAATTTATTTAATTAAATAAAAACTTACTTTTCTTAATCGTAAAAATTAAACCATGCTTATATAGAAGCAAATTGGAGTTAAGTAACTATAAATTTTTAGTAGGTTTTTACACTAAGGGCTACGGAAAATAGAACAAATCTTAATGCGATGTGTAATTTAATATAGAAAATCATCAGTGGTATAGCATTTCTCCGTTGGGTGGAATATATCGCGGTTCTAATCTAACGTTCGGGCCACCTTGGTAGAGATATGGCAATACCATGTCTCTACCAAGGTGTATCGCACCCGACCCTAGAATTGCGATAGAGCAGGCAAAATACCTACCTGCCCTACAGGGATTTAGCTAAGGATGGTCAGCGGCTAGCTTGGTGGAGTAACTTAGCTAGCATTAACAGTTGCTCTTTATTAAAAACTTGAGCCAAAGCCTTTGCTGCTCCTCTGGGTTCTAGTGGAACAGTAATTTCCTTGGGGGAGGAAGGGCTGGGTGTTGGTGCCTGTACGGGTGTTTTTGCCACCGACGTAGTAGGGGCAGGGGTTGATTCTGGAGAAGCTGCCAGCAGCCGTAGACTGGCACTAGGAGCGATCGCGTTACCTTTCCCAGCTTGCAACAAGTCGCTAGATTGCTTGAGTTCTTTGATCGCAATGGGTGCCAGAGTAGAATAAGGATTTTTGGGATTAGCGATCGCTCGATGTACCGTTTTTACCAGCATCGTCCAAGTTCCTATCCCACCTCCTAGCTGCGCTAGCCGTTGGCACAAAGTTTGAAGTTGTTGGCGACTTGAAGGCGTTTCTGCTCCCTTAAACAGCAGCAACATCTGTTTTAGAACCGCCGTCACCTGAACCGAGAAATTTGGGGGCGGCATTTTCGCCACAGGTTTCGCTAGTTCTGCCTGTAGGGGTAATTCATCAATTGCTCCTACTCCCCCACCTACTAAGCGATCCAGATATGCCTGCAATTGTGCAAAATTAGGCTCTGCCGCTTGCACAAGTTTCTCACCTTCATCTTCCCTCAGCCCAAATGGCCCTTGCAGGCGGTCAATTAATTCCTTAAGCGTGTCGTATCCTTTTAAAAACATTGACTCCAGCTGGTGGTCAATGGTGACAGGATGCTCTTTGAGAATCTTAAAACAATCCTCAAATCGGTGGGAAACTTTTTGAATACTGTTAAAGCCTAGCATCGCCGCCCCTCCCTTAACGGAATGGGCAGCGCGAAACATTTCATTAACCCTTTCCTGATCTGCTATGACGCTTTGCAGATCCATTAGCCCTTTTTCCAGGGTTTCCAGGTGTTCTTTTGCCTCCTCGATAAAAAAACCTAAAATTTTTCCCGACTCCACGGCAGTATTCCTCAAAACAACGATTTTCTGTACTCACCTGTTCATTGGGGGAGTCGTTCCAGGCAATGATTCTTGCACTTGACACTGTTTACCCCGGTTCATCGCGGCACCCCTTTCCTTTGGCTTGTAGAGGCAGGATCTAATCTCGCGTCTCTACAAAGCTGTGAATACGCTTAGGACTGTTCTTAAAATACCCGAAACCGAAAATTTAGTGCTTAGTGGCAATACCTAACTTTGTAAGTGATATTTTTGCACTTGTGTCAAGTAAGTTTGTCTATAGGGATAAAAAAGGCGGACGAAAGCCTATAAAACATACAACAACACCATATGTAACTTTTCCTAAATTTTCTTACTGTTGCAGGCAAGATACCTGCGCTACTGATTTTTTCTTTTTTTGTATGAGAGCCTTTTACATGAGTGGCTTTTTACCACGGGTTGCCAATCATCGTGAAAGCTGCCCAGTAGTAAGGATGGGCCAGTTCTTTGTTTCCCAACTTAGCGAGTTCTGGCGACAGAGGTAGGTTCCCTGTGGGTAAGAATAGTTGACCTGCTTCCAGACGCACTTGCCCCTTAAGCATGGCCACTTGCGCCTGTCGCAATGCCTCAGCTTTGATAGGGGCTTTTTTCAATTGTGCATAGAAATCCGCCATCAATCCTTGGGTTCCCTCATCTGAGACAGACCATAAACTGGCGACAGCTGACTTTGCCCCTGCCAGCACAGCTAAGCCAGCAAACCCTAACTCTGCCTGTTCATCTCCGAGTGCCGTGCGACAGGCACTCAGTACCAACAATTCTACGGGTGGATCGTTCCAACCGAGTTGACGCAGCTGGTTTAGCCGCAGTTTGGTGTCCCATAACTGGATGTAAGAGTTTTCCACTGATCCAGACTTAAATTCTCCATGAGTTGCCAGGTGAACGATTCCATATGGCACTAGGCGACGCTGTGCTTTGAGATTATCCAGGGTAAATTTCTCATTTAGGAAAGATTTCCCCTTCCATAGTTTCTGGGTGATAATCGACAATTCTACAGGCACGCCTGGTAAAGGATTGAGTTCAGCAAATTTTGATGCGCCCATTGCTAGAACTTGGGTGTTTTTGATATTTACGTAGCGGGTATCAGTGAGACTGAGACTGGGCATGGTGCCGATGCTGTACTTTTCTATCAGGAATTTTTCACCATCATGGAGGGCAGGCATTGGTAAACTTCGCAAACCCGCATCCATCATAAATACTAGATTCTGCATCCCTCTAGCTTTTAATTCGGCTTCCAGGGGTGCCACCATCCACTGATAAAGTTGCTGGGATGGTGCCAGGTAGCCACGGGCATTTCTGACATTGGTTATTTCGCCACGAAATGTTTTAGCCACTTTCATGACTTGTTCGCGTGTTGCCCCTTCTACCCGTTTCCGAATTGCCGATCCCTTGGCAGTAACGACTACAAGTTCCAGTTGGTCGTTGTTTTGGGCGGGACGATTAGCTGGAGGGGTAGTAACCTGTTGCTGGGAAACCTGATTGAGTGCTAGTCCTTGGGCATTAAATTGCCATATAACATCGGATTCTGGCGATATTGGTAGCGAAATAGTCTTGTCTGCTGCTGCTTTTGGTGTCCCCGTGGCGGGAACAAAATTGATATAGATTAGGGCCGGTTTAATTCCAGTTGCTTTCTCAATTGAGAGAAGAATATCGCGAGCTTCGGTTAGAGTTTTTACAGGAGTATCGCCACTTTCACCAATATATTGCTCAAATGAGCGCGTGAATGACTCATCTAAGTCAACAAAGAGTGTGTCAAGTTCCGCTGGAGGAATGGTAGTAAATAGGGAAAGTTGTGGAGATTCGTTTTCCTCTGGCGGTGTTGCCTCATCAGGCACTGAATTTGGTGCTGTTGAGGGTTGTGGATCTGGCTGTAGTATAGGATTTGGGTCTGGTTGTGCTGGTTGTGGATTTGGCTGTGGATCTGGCTGTATAGGCGGTGGGGATGGTGGTAGTGAAGCGGTAATTATTTTTATCTCACTCGGTGCAGTGCCTTGGGAGTAGCTATCTAAGAAAGATTGAGTAGGGATAATGCTATTGTCGAAACCAGTTGTAATGAGGCCGCGAGTTCCATTAGTCCCAGCATCTCCCACAATAAAAGGAGTAATGTTGTTGCCTCCATGACGAATAGTAATGGCATTACCTCCAAGACCTCCGGCGTTAGAAATGCTTGCTTGTTGACCATTTGTGTCTGTGAAGGTGTCGGTGGCACGGAAAAATCTACCTGTGGTAATGTCAATAATGCCGCCTGTGCCTCTAGATCCGCCTTGGGCGTTAATGGAACTAACAGAGATGTCATTTTCAGGATCGAGGATGACATTACCACCATTTCCGGTGCTGGCACTGGAGTTGATTTCTCCTGCGGTGATGCGAGTGGTGGCAGAAATGGTGATGTCTCCGCCATTTGTGGTGCCTGTGGCGGTTAAATCTCGACTTTCTACGGCTGCTGTCTGACTGGTGAGGCTGATATTGCCGCCACTACCATTGATGGAATTAGATATGATATCGCCTGCTAGTATGTTGTCTTGGGCGGTGAATGCGATCGCGCCCCCATTCCCAGAACTATAACCATAACCATAGCCAGAACCAGAACTATAACTAGAGTTTATTCTGCCTGCGGTGGTATCAATCGTGCCGTTGCTGCTAGTTAGAGTAATATTTCCTGCCGGGTTAGTAATATTACCTGTGGTAATATTTTGATTTGCCAGCAGTGCGATCGCCCTGCCTGACCCTAGAATTTCAAAACCTGCGGTATCAATTGAGCCTGCTTGCAAGGTAACCTGAGACAAGAAGCTTGTGTCATCAGCAAGTGTTATTTTGCCGCTACTTGTTGCTCCTCCGATGGTAAGAGCATTCCTAAAGCTACTCAATGCCACAATATCGCCTGCTGTCACGCTCAAAGCATTGGAGTTATTGTATGCTCCGCCAATCTCAATGTTTCTGCTAGCAGTTGCTGGTTGTAGAGTTAAGTTACCCGTGCCGCTGATTGTTGGAAGTGGTCGGAAATTAATCTCATCTGCCGTCAGCGCTACATCTGAATTTAAGGTTATATTACTGTCGAAACTGATGGTGCTACCACTGGTTGTGGTAATGTTGCCGTTTAGGTTGGTGGCGAAGGCATCCACAATAGTGAAGTTGCCTATGGGGGTGGTATTGCCAATAGCACCACCGAATGTGATGGGAGAAGTGCCTGCCGACAAAGTTAAGCTTTGTCCGCCTGCACCAGTGCCATCCACTGTTCCAGTGATGCTGATGGGTGTAGATCCGTATCCCCTGGCACTGAGTGCGACGTTGTTACCAAGTAACACGTTGCCATCAATAGAGATGCTGCTATTTCCGTTGATGTTTGCGTTTAGGGTTGTAGTCGGTGCAATTAGATTGACAAAGCCGTTTGAGTTTGTAATTGTGCCATTGACTGCGATCGCGCCTTGTGTTTGAATCGTTCCGTCTGTGAAGAACGAGGTACCTGGTAGATCAATTGTGATAGTGCCGTTGCTATTGGTGCCTCCGATGACGAACTGTCTAGTAGCGGTGAATACGTTAAGATCGCTGGAGGTCAGGGTCAGAGAACCTGGTAAATTGTTGTATGCCCCACCAACCTGAATATTTCGGTTAGCTGTTGCGGGTGCGAGGATTAGCCTGCCTGTGCTGGCAGCGTTGATAATCCCGCCATAGTCAATCTCATCAGCTATCAGTGCTGTATCGTCCCCACTATTCAACGTCAGCCCACTGTTGAAATTAATAGTGCTGCCGGGGGCTGTTTTGACATTGCCATTAAGAGTGACATTATTACTATTGACAGTTAAGCTGCCTATCGGTGTGGTGTCGCCAACGGCGTTACCAAAAGTGATATAACCTTGGCCTGTCTCCAGTGTCAGACTTTGACCGCCTGCACCATTTCCATCCAGCGTCCCTGTGATGTTAATGTTACCGCCCGTATAACCATAACCAGTACCAGTTGTTGTCGTGGTAAATGTAGCGTTGTTATTGAGTACCACGTTGCCATTAATATTGATATCGCCCCCGTTACCAAAATCACCGCCAATAGCATTTAGCGCACCGTTAATAATAATTGCCGATGTACTTGTGGGGGCAATTGTAAGGTTAATATTTCCAGCATCCAAATTATCAGACTCGATGATAAGAGTGCCGACATTAATACTGTTAGTAGCATTGATGTCAATATCTGCGCGAAGAGTAGTAATGGTGCCAAGCTGACTATTGAAGTTAAAGCTACTGCTCTGGAAACTGCCCACTTGAGTGCTAATTCTCCCATTAATTGTGATGTTATTAGCTCGGCTTCCCGCACCACCTGCACCGCGAAGCACTACAGACAATCCCCGAGGATGGTTAGACCTAATTGAGCCATTCAGGATAATGTTATTGGCTGCTTCCAAAGTCAGAGTGGTTGCAGGGCCCCCGACAATTTCGGCTCCTGATGCTAGAGTAATGTCACCCGCTTGAGCGCCTGTATTTCCCGTCGTGATGGTGACATCAGTTCCGTAAGCAAAGGCCGAATTAATCGTCGCCACGTCAACGATTGCATCATCATTAGTTGGAGTGAAAATATCAGGACTTCCGCCACTAAACGCACCGCCAGTAGTAGGAGATGCCTGGATAATTACGTTACGCGGATCTAACAACCAGGTGCCGGGAAGACCTTTAGGAGCGCTAGCATCGGCGGGTTTAGTAACTTCCAGGTAATTTTTGCCGGAAGTTTCGATAAAGCCACCGTTACCGCCTTCTGAGCCACCACGAGCAGTAATATTGCCATGAGTACGGGTGGCTTCATCTGCCCAGACAATTACTCTACCGCCATTGCCATTAGTAATAGCATCAGCATTAATTTTTGCATCTTCGCCAACATAGGTATAAGCAGCATTGGGAACACCGCCTTTTCCCAAATAATCGCCGCCAATCAATACTCTACCGCCACCCGCATCGCCGGAGACGTTAACGTTGGCTCCGACTAAAGCAACTTTATTTCCTAGTACAGCTACTGCACCGCCTGTTGCTCCTGGTTGGGTGTTGGATGCGTCTAGTTTACCGGATGCGATCGCGTTTCCCGATTCTACTGGTACGCTAATCCCAGAACCAGTTATCTGAATGCGATCGCTATTGACAATTAATCCAGTAGCATTAATTACGTTTCCACCCGTCAGTAATTGCGGCAAAGATTGTGGAGACTGACCGGGGACATCTGACAGGCCAGAGGTTTGTCCTACCAACGGACTGACTTCTAAACTTAATACATTTCCCGCGTTAGAGATGCGAACTAAACTTTCACCCGGTACAGCGGCAATGGTAATATTTCCTCCTGGTGCCGTCAGAGTTCCTGTGTTTAAGACTGTCCCAGCCAATAGATTGAGATTATATCCAGTTCCTACAGCTAAGTTACCTGTGTTGACAATGCTCCCCGGCTGTTGTGTACTAAAGGTAAAGGTGTTGGGTATTCCTGTCAAGTTGGCGTAGTTATTCAACCCATAAGCATTAAACGAGTTATTATTACCAAAACCGATGCTTGTAGCGGTGGTGGCGGTAAAAGAAGCGGGAACATTTAAGCTGGCATTGTTGCCAAAAACGATGCCAGCGGGATTCATCAGAAATAAATTAGAGTTGCCGCCTGTAACTTGAAGCAAACCATTAATAATCGAGGGATTGCCACCATTGACGCGACCGAGGATGTTTTGAATTGATGGTTTAGATAAGAAATTAGCTATTTGGTTTGAGCCGAGTCCAAATTCGCTGAAACTGTGGAATAAATTTGCTTTGTCTCCTGAAAGTTTACCGCCGCTAATATCAATTTGATTGCCTGTGGTGGTGACGTTGGTGTTGGTGTCGTTTCCTGGGGTGATTTGTGCTTTGACGAAAGTTGGAAAAAGGCAAAAAGCGAGAGATAGAAGGGGTACTCCCACTTTTTTAGCTGTCACTCTGAAGGGTGCGGCTACACGAACAAAGGCTGCTTCCGCCGCCTGAATTAGTTTCAGCTTGCGGAGGCTGGCTTCGTTTGCGTAGCCGCAGGTTTCAACTTGTGGGGGTATTGGGAAAAAATCTATAAGTGACTTATTTTTGGGAATTAATTTAACTATTGATTGAAAGGGAAAATGGTTTAGAATTTGCAATTGTATCGCCAAGCGATCGCTCATTCCCCGGCGCTGAATCGCGTTAGCGATCGCTTGTGCTGAGTTTTTCGCCTGCTGCTTGGTATATCGCTGAGAATCGCTCCCTAGATGGCACCGATAGTAATACAGCGGCTTTTTGACGTGGCGCACTTCGGTAATTTCTGAGAGTTTCAGGCATAAATCGTAGTCTTCTACGTATGCCATTGACTCATCAAAACCTCCCACTTGCTCCAAGACATCCCGCCGCATCAGGCGGAAGTGAAAGGTCATAAAATCGAGCAATAGCCGCTCTTTGGAGTAAGGAATTTGGCACCGTTTCCCGTAGCTGAGAATCTTGCCGCGTTGGTTAATATCCAGGTAGTCTGTGTAGACTAAACCTACTTCTGGGTTTGCCTCTAGTACAGCTGCTGTTTCAAGGAGTGCTGTGGGTGCAAGCAAATCGTCGCTGTCTACAAACCCGATGTAGGTTCCCTTGGCGTGCGCGATCGCATTTTGCAATGACGGTATTCTGCCTTGATGTTTTGCCGCTATTACCCGCGCACGGCGATCGCGTTTAGCATACTCCTTGGCAATTTCCACAGATTTATCTGTAGAACCGTCATCCCAAACAATTAGCTCAAAGTCATGCCTAGTCTGCGTCAGAATACTCTCAATAGCCGCACCGAGATAGCGATCGCGGTTGTAGGTAGTAATAACTAGGGAAATCGGTACAGGCATGGACTACTCCGAAATTGTTAACTTTCGTTGCCGAAAGTTGTGCTACATATAATCAAACTATCTGCTCTAAGATACTCCTTTAAGTAGATGTCTAAGCAAAATTAAATAATATTTAGCAAATTCAAATTTGCTAAATCAGAAAATGCCAATTTGTATTTGACACTGCTAAAACGTGCGTCGTCTACTGTGCAAACAAGCTAATATAAAAACATATTTTAAAAGTAAATCTGTATGGTACAATTTGACCCAAAACTGGGTTTACCCTCAAGCGATGAATTACCTGATTCTGATGGTCTCCCTGTGGATAATGAACTACAAACTCTCGTCCCCAATTTCTTGAGTTTAATTCTAGGTTTTATCTGGGCTAATCGCTTTGATTGGTTTTTTGGTGTCAATATGGGCGTTTACCATACCACAGGTTTAAATCCTAGAGTTCCCATTGTTCCTGATGCTTTTCTCAGCTTAGGAGTCGAACGGGTCAAGGGGAATAATTTACGTAAAAGTTACGTAACGTGGGAAGAAAACGGGGTTGTCCCCAGATTTGTTCTGGAAGTCGTTTCTCAAACCACCGGAGGCGAGTACGACGATAAAATGACTATTTATGCTCGGTTAGGAGTGTTGTATTACGTTATTTATAACCCGGATTTTTGGCGACGCGATCGCCAGGAACCTTTTGAAGTTTATCGCTTAATTGATGGAGTTTATCAACGTCAAATTGGAGAGCCGTTTTGGATGCCAGAAATCGGTTTAGGAATTGGACGAGGTATCGGCTATCATCTAGGATTTCAAAGAGAGTGGTTGTACTGGTTTGATCAAAGGGGAAATCGGTTTCCTACTCCAGAGGAGTTGGTGGAGCGTTATCGCGATCGCTTTGGTGAATTGCCAGAGGAGGAATAGCTTTAAAACTAGATTCTTAACCACTAAGCCTCCACAGAAAAAGCCTGCCTATAGCAGGCTTTTGTGTAGCCGCACCCTTTAGGGTGACGGCTACTGTTAACCGAACTGTATTGGGAATGAGAGTTTATATTTGCTAATTTCTAGCTGTCAAAAACTCTCGCATATATTGAATTACCAACTCTGGCTGCTCTTGCTGCACCCAATGGCTAGAAGTTGGGATGTACTTGATAGTAAAGTCCTTAACGTACTCCTGAGTTCCATAGGTTAGTTCTTTACCCAGTGCTGTATCTTTCTCTCCCCAAATCATCAGCGTGGGAACTTGGAGAACGCTCCAATCTAAACTTAGAACTCTCTGCTGAGTTACATTACGGTAATAGTTCAGCGTTGCTGTTAATGCACCGCGTTTGGAGGCAGCATCTTTATAAGCCTCAATATCCTCATTAGTGAAAGCGTTTTTGTTAACTGCCATACCCTTGAGAGCAGTTTCAATTGCTTGGTAGTCTCCCGCTTGCAAGAGTAATTCTGGTAGTCCCGGTATTTGAAAGAAGAAGATGTAAGAGCTACGTAGCAACTGTTGAGGAGTGCGGAAACCTTCGGCAAACTTGGCAGGATGAGGTATATTTAGCACTATCAACTTATCTAACATTTCGGGGTATGCGTAGGCAAAATTCCAAGCGATCGCGCCTCCCCAATCATGTCCAACCAAAACGCATTTATCGTATCCTAACCCTTGAATTACCCCTTTCACATCTTCGATAAATTCAGCCATTACATAAGCTGATTGCTCTTTTGGTTTGTCGCTTTCATTGTAGCCGCGCAAGTCGAGAGCCACGACTTTAAAATCTTTGGCAAATTCGGGTATTAGATGCCGCCATGAGTACCAAAACTCAGGAAATCCGTGCAGCATCAGCATCAAAGGCCCTTCTCCCTGCGTGACATAGTGCAGCCTGATGCCGTTACTCGTGATGTATTCGTGCTTCCAAGAACCTTCTAGCACTGACATTGATATCACCTCATACGATTGTGGATTTCCTCTCGTTACCAGGCTCAACCTGGTAACGAGATTATTGAAACTCTGCCGCAATTTGATCCTGGTACAAACAGTAAGATATTCGTTACTCAGGCAAAGATAGCTGAGCATCTGATTCCATCAACGTCTGCTTCTCTTCTTTTTCCTGTAGCAGTAATCCTGCTAGATGAATAATGGCAAGAATCAGCGCTCCGATGGAGAGAACATAACTGTGCAAAGTGTAAAGGTGCGCGACTGTTACAGTGTTGATTGCGCCACCGCCTGTAAGAATTTGTCGCAGTACGGAACCGATGAGAGGAATGGTTTCTATTGTGCCTAACTCGATTTGGAAACGCCAGTATCCCAGCTGCGTCCAGTCGAGGAGCATAGCAGTCCATCCGAGAGCGATCGCAACTAAAGTCAATAAAATTCCGCTGATCCAAGCTGTTAGCCAACTAGGGCGAAATTTCTCTCCCAAAAACATCACAACAATTTCTATCAGAGAAACACCAATTAATCCATTACCAGCAATGTCATGGATACGCTGAACTAACCAGCCATTGGGAATTTCGGCTTTAATTGCGTTTAAGGAGTTATAGGCTCCACCCGCCGTAGGTTCGTAGTAGAAAGACAGAAGAATTCCGGTGATGGCTGCAATCAGGGTTAAAGACAGAATAACTACAGCCAAAATAGTAGCCAGTCTCTGAAGTACGAAAGGGTACTGTACATTTTTCATGGCTAATTCCAACCTTTGTCGGCTGAATATGTATTTATACTTATTTTATGTATTTTTCTTAAGTTAATGCCAATAAAATATTAAATTTCTCATTTCCCTAAATTGGAAATTCTCCCACTCTCCTACTCTCCTACCACCCATCACCACTGACACTCTCGCGCCATCAATACTTCTATCGCCTTAACATCCAGGGGCCGGGAGAAAAAATATCCCTGACCATACTCGCATTTGAGCGCTCTGAGCTGGGCAAGTTGCTCAGATGTTTCCACCCCTTCTGCAATCACATCTAGACCCAAGTTATGCGCCAGCGTCACAATGGTGGGGACAATTTCCGAATTTTCACTATCGCCGCTCATCCTACTGACAAAGGAACGGTCAATTTTTAAAGTATCAATTGGAAATCGGTGCAGATAACTTAAAGATGAATAACCCGTGCCAAAGTCATCAATATATAACTGTACCCCTAATTTTTTCAGCTGCAAGAGCGTGGAAATTGCAGATTCAGCATTTTCCATCACGGCGCTTTCAGTGATTTCCAACCTCAAACTTCCAGCATCTAAACCAGTGTCTTGTAAAATCTGATGGACTGCTAGAGCTAGATTGGGTTGCGTAAACTGTTTGCTAGAAAGATTCACGCTAATAGTTAAGGGTGAGTTGCCCAAGAATTTTCCTTGCCATTGGCGCATCTGACGGCAAGCTTCCTGTAATACCCACCAACCGATAGGAACAATTAGCCCTGTTTCCTCCGCCACCGGAATAAATTCCCCTGGAGAAACCAAACCCCGCTCTGGATGCTGCCAGCGCACTAGCGCCTCAAACCCGGTAATTTGACCTGTGGAGAGCGAAACAATTGGCTGATAGTGAAGCCGAAACTCTTGGCGATTAACAGCCTGTCTCAGGTCAGTTTCTAAGTGCAAAAGTGCCACGGCGCGGGTGTGCATCGCTATGTTAAAAACTTCATGACGCTCTCTACCCAATGCCTTAGCGCGATACATGGCAATATCAGCATCGCGTAACAGGTGTTCTGGCTCTTCGTAATCTGTTGTACCCAAAGCGATACCAATACTGGCGCTGGTAAACACTCTCTGCCCGTCCAGATTGAAAGGTAAAGCCAGTTTATTTTGAATTTGGTTGGCAACGCGGGTGGCATCGCTGATATTTGTAATATCGTCTAGGAGAATTGCGAACTCGTCACCCCCCAAACGAGCAACTGTATCTACATGGCGCACACACGTTTCCAGCTTACGAGCGATTTCTACTAACAGTTGATCTCCGCTCATGTGTCCCAGGCTGTCGTTGACGACTTTAAAGCGATCTAGATCCAAAAAAAGAACGGCAAACAAGTAATCGTTACGCCGTTTTTTCAACTCATTCGCGTGTTTTAGTCGATCCATGAACAAAGCACGGTTTGGTAAGCCTGTCAGCTTATCGTAAAAGGCATCGTGTATTAATTGCTCTTCTGCAAGTTTGCGATCGGTAATATCTGTAGAAACACCAAGAATTTGTCTAGTTTTTCCATCAGGCGATACAAGCAATTTCTTGATTGTTTGAAACCAATGTACTTTACCTGTGGAATCTGTAATGATTTCTTCTGGAATAGTTTTTTCGTAAGATGCTCCTATCACCTCTCTGTCATCGCAAAGAAACTGATCTATTTGCGCTGAATTTGAATTGAAATCTGCATCGGTTTTGCCAAGCAGATTTTCGACTGTTGTGCCATAAATATTTGCTAGTGCTTTGTTAGCTAGGATAAATTTTCCATCGCAGTCTTTGACAAAAATTAGATTTGAAGTTCCGTCAATTACATAGCGAAGAAACTCTTGTTGTACTCTCAATGCTTCCTCAGCTCGATTGCGCTCAGTGATATCTCTAATAACGCTGATGACGCACAATTCATTATCAAAGTCAATAATTTCTGCTGATACCAGCCCTACACGCACTTCGCCTGACTTAATAATAAAGTTAAATTCCTGGTTGCGAACTGTCCCTTGATGCTGTAAAGTCTGCATCACCTGAGTACGATCCTCTGCATTTGCCCAAAGGTTTAGCTCAAATGAAGTAATACCGATAATTTCTTCGCGGCTATAGCCAGTGTGGTGTAGAAAACCATCATTGACTTCAATAATGCGTCCTTCTGCTAGGGTGGTGATAGCGATCGCATCGGGACTGGAACGAAAGGCTTTAAAAAACCTTTCTTCTGACATCCGCCGCGCCTGTTGTGCCAGTTCGCGCTCTTTAATCTCAGCTTGCAATTTTTGATTCGCTTTTTCCAGCTCGGCGGTTCGTTCCTGAACCCGGATTTCTAGCTCATCGTGGGCTTTACGAAGCGCTGCTTCTGTGTGCTGGCGTTCTAGTGTCGCTTCTAGCAGGTTTGCATAATTACGTCGCAGTTCGAGTTGCGCGACTACTTGACGACTAAGCGCTAAGAGAGCCTCTTGTTGCTCCAAACTCAGTTGACGCGGTACAAAGTCAATTACACAAAGCGTTCCCAGTGCATAACCTGCGGGCGTTATTAAAGGCGCACCCGCATAAAATCGGATATTCGGGTCGGACGCCACTAAAGGGTTAGTTGCAAACCGATTGTCGGTTGAAGCGTCTGGGACGACAAACAAATCGGATTGCATGATGGCATGGGCGCAAAACGCAATATCTCGCGGTGTTTCTGATACCTCCACGCCTACTTTTGACTTGAACCATTGACGATTCGCATCAACTAGGCTCACCAGCGCAACCGGAGTTTCGCAGATATGTGCGGCCAAATAGGTCAGTTCGTCGAAAGCCCCTTCTGGACGAGTATCAAGAACTTCATACTGGCAGAGAGCTTGAAGCCTTGCAGGTTCATTGCTAGGTATTGGTGCTTTCACTCTTGATGTTTCTCCAGATTGGATGTTGGTGACATCTTCTTTAGCACTAGCTTTCGCTTCAAATATCCCTATCTGGCTCAGATTTGCCATATATATTTAGTTTGTCCTTTGCCAGGTTAGCTACATTTAGTCCTGCGGTATTTAGTTTTACCTCAAATCAGATAGCACCTCTAGGGATCTAAATCACATAAATCCCGTACCTTTATCACAAAATTCCTTAAGCAAGCCCTGAAACAAGATGTTCGTAGGTCGCAGGGCTTGTATGTTATCTTACTATCAAGTTTTTGTAACTTTTACTTTATCAAGCTTTAATAATTATCACAGATAAAGTTTAAAATTAATGTTGATGCTCTTTACTTTTGGGATGAGTTCATCCAGAGGCAGGTGCGTTAGGGTGGCACCCGTATACCCTCCAGATAGAATGAACAAGCGCTACGCACCAAAATAAAATAGCTCGGAGGATGATATTAACGCATGGAATATCAATTGCAAGTCAATCGGGCGATGGAAACCTTAAAGAAAGATTTACCGACGCTTTTTGAAAAAGATATATCGTACGAAATTTATGCAAAAGATATTTACTTTCAAGATCCTGTAAACAAATTCAAAGGAAAATCTAACTATCACATTATCTTTTGGACTTTGCGATTTCACGCCATGCTATTTTTTACCCAAATTTATTTTGATTTGCATGATGTATCTCAAACAGATCAGGATACGATTTTGGCAAATTGGACTGTTCGAGGCGTGTTGCGAGTTCCCTGGAAAGCTCGCATATTCTTTAATGGCTATTCTACTTATACGCTTAATAAAGATGGTTTAATATACAATCACATCGATACTTGGGATCGTAAACCAAGCGAAATTCTGAAGCAGTTCATCAGCAAATAAGCAAAAAGGCAAAAAATAAATTTAGTTGCGTATTTGCCTCTACGTGCTTATAATCGCTTTTCAATTTTTGATTCTTGCCTTTTTTAGCGTTCACATTTGTGAGAAAAAACACGATAAGCATTTTCGTCTACATTACAAGGCTCGGTTAAATCATCGTCTTCCATATTCACCAAATTGTATTGAACATTTTCCGTATGAATTGCTAATGTAACTTTTGACACTTCCAAAAAATTTATTACCCAAAAACATTCTTCTTGCGGATAACATTCATAATACTGAATAATTTTCGCAAGACAAACTTCTAAATGAGTACGGCTATAGGGAGAAATTAGAATTATTTTGAGGAGAAGCATTGCTAAGGTTACGGATTTTCCTTGAGAAGCTAAGGAAATAAACAGCGAAGAAGGTTCCCCGTTTCTCTTAACCGTTAAACATTCAATAACTCGATTAGAAGTTTTGAGTAGCAGAGAGCTATCTAACTCTTTTTCTGAGTATTCTTCATAGAAAGATTCTAGGGCTTTACTTACTTTTGTTTGTAGAGTCTCTACTAAACCTTGGTTATCTGTAGAATAAAATAAATATTTAAGTAGGCTTTGCTTAAAATACTTGTACTTAAGCTGTTGAGTTTGTTTGAGAAAAATATTAGCTAGACTTGCATGGTTGAACCAGCCGCGTTTTGCCAAAACTTTCTTCACTAAGCGCAGTGCGTCATCACCAAGAGCCGTAGGGTTTTGGGTTCTTGTATCATTAACTGTAACAGGCTGAGAACGAGCTGTATACATCGCCAGTTCAAATTTGAATTGTTCTTTTAGCTGCTTTGCTAGTCCTTTAGCTGCTTGACGCTGTTCTAGGGTGTTTTTAGAATTTACATACTCAGGTGCTAGTAAATAAGAAGCATAACGGTATTTCCAATGGTCTTTCTGTACAACTTCATATTTAAAAACAAATAACTTGAGTTCTTGGTAATCTGGGCTATTGACAAAATTTAACAGCCACGCATTGAGGGTTCTTCGAGTTGGGGACGAGAAGCTATTGCTAGGCGATAAATTAGAAAACAGTTGAACTAAATCTTGTGCTGATTTGGATTGCCTAGCGGCAATCCAATTATTAATTAAAATATAACAACAACGTTTTAAAGTATTTCTAAATTCTTTTTCAGCATTAACAAATATTATTTTTTGTAGGGCTTGTCTAGGCTCAGAAGCAACAGCCTTAGCCGGATCAACAAATAACTGGTTGAACTCATATAAAACTAAGTCTGGCGACCATTTTTTAACAATGCTGAGAAAAAAACGGCAGATAATTTCTTGCTCAGGAAGAATATTTTTGCCCGACTTGTTTGATTTAGGCAATGGCTTAGGCTGATAAGAATTTGGTAAAACATCCCGGATTTTCGGAGTCGTCATAACTCTTGAGTGCTTGGTTGTGAGTTGAGGTAAAACGCTCTGGGATTGCATGGTGCTGTCGAAGATTCTTTATTCTAAATGTAGACTGTTTCTCAACAAGACTTTGTGATGGAAAACAGCGATAGCGTATGACAGCCACCTCATGAATGGGTGAGGAGGGATACTATAGCAATGTGACGCCAGTCACGCAAGCGATCGCCTTTAAGGCTTGTGGGAATTTTCTCCGTTGGGGGATTTTTTTTTGTACAGCTGTAGCGGAAAATGAAATCGCAAACCTCTACTGTAGAGAAGAGGTTTGGGACGCACCAGTAGTAAGCTGTATCTAGCTGAAGCCGAGGTGTAGAGATCGCTTCCTAGCGAATTGCTGATTAACTACACGCCGTTTAGAGGTAATTCCGGCTTCTCGTAGCGCAGCACACCTACTTAATATACACCTCACATTAGAATAACAAGTATTAACTATATTCGCAAGAAGAGATAAAAATATCTCTTTCCTAGTACCCAATCGCCACTTAAAAGTTAACTTCTCGGCGTTAAAATACACTAAACAACTAAGAAGCAGCAATTCCAGGGAACATTATTCTGATTGGAGAACGTCAATTTAACCCGCCGTCTTCTGACCATGCTGAAATTTTATATGCCAGTAACCAAGCGAACTCTTTGTAGTTTAATTGTAAGCTGTTTGATGCTTTTGGCTTATCAGCCACCCAACTATGGGAATAATAAGCAGTTCGATACCCAGACGAGTGAAAAGGCAGTTAATCGTACCTCCATCAACGGAAAATACACACCTCTGGCAATTAATTATTTTCTGGAAGTGGCTATGGGAACTGAGTACGAAGGCTCAAGTTCCACAATCAAAAAATGGGATAGGGATATAAGGATTAAAGTTATTGGTTCGCCAACTCCTGAAGACCTCACAAGTTTGCAAGCAGTAATTGACGAAATCAATATTCTTACCTCAGGTAATATTAACTTGTCATACGATGCGAATAATCCCAACCTAGAAATTTATTTTGTTCCTGTCTCACAATTTGCGAAATACGAGCCAAATTATAAGGCGTTAAATTATGGTTTTTGCTGGGTTGGGTGGAATAATGATGCTATTTATAAGTCGAGAGTTTTGATTTCTACGGTTGGAATTACCCAGAAAGAACGCTCTCATCTGATCCGCGAAGAACTCACCCAATCTTTAGGGTTAATGAGGGATTCTGACAGATACGCAGATAGTATCTTCTATCAAGGTTGGACTGACTCAACAGAGTATGCTGAGATTGATAAAGCTCTTATCAAAATGCTTTATCGACCAGAAATCCGTTCTGGAATGAGTAAGGCACAAGTGCTGGAGGTGTTGAGAACAATGGATATACAAGAAGAAATCGCACCTAATTCTGATTGTAGACCAACGGATGCAAATCCTGCTCTTGATTTTTCGGTTGAATCATTTTGTGATAGTAGCACTAAGTAAGAGGAATCTTTTTTAACTAAGGAAAGCCGGAAATCTGCACGGTCTTTCTTTAGTTAAGAGAGATTCCCCGAATAGCGATAGGAAGCTGTCTAAAAGCTGAAAGTACCTCAAGATTGTGCGAATGGGGTGCAATAAGGTGCAAAACACGAAAAGAGCGATCGCTTAACTTCATGAGCTTACCCTGACACAAGCTGACACCCCCTCTTAATTCGCCAACAGTATCCTTAAGTTCTTGGCGGGTTATCAGGCTTATTGAGAATGGTGCAATATCTCAATTAAGTTATATTTTTTATCCTACAGTTTGAAGTGCGGAATGTGGGCTATAAGCCAAATGCTCGTTTTACGCTTGGCTTATTCAGGTAATACAAAATCAGGGCTGACATTCCAATATTAAAATTTGAAACTATTTGTATAAAGGATATTCCTATGCCACTAATCACATAAACTGAGCTAATAATATAGATAAATTGAAGTATGAACATGGCGAATAATGCCCATTTTTTTAACCTCAAAAAGTCAAAATTAATTTTTCCTAAAAGTACAACAATGATTAGCATTATAAGAATAATAAATGGAAAGGGGAAAGGTATTATTTCCACATCCGCCCATACTTGTCCTATATACAAAACAAGCCAGAAAACTAAAAAGAGCATTAGCCAACAAATACTCGAGCAAATACAAAGAATAGAAATAATTTTCACTTCAGGAGGTCGTCGGCTATTTTGTTCAGGAGGTTGTTGCATCTTTTTTTTGAATTCAAGAATTCGTAAGTATCTTTCACTAATCGTTTGCTAACAATTAGTGATAAACCAAAAGCAAAAATTTTAATAAAAAGACTGGTAGTGGTATAGAAGTAGTGATAAATCCACTTTCACCCCCTACCGTACAAGGCTTTGAGCATTGAATATCACTACCTGTTTACCACTACCGTATTTCGTTACCAAACCGCTGTAGACACCCTAAAATTAAAGACGATACTGGAGGTTAGTTACAGATCAATCGCTGTTGTGCTTTGCAAGAAGTGATAGAAGTCCATCACTTCTCGTGACACCTTCGCTTAGCTAGGACGCTGTCAACTTCCTAGACTCTTTCTTAATACAAAGCCGCACGAGTTTGTGGCCCAACAACGCCGTCTACTCGTAATCCGTTTGCTGCCTGAAATCTTCTTACTGAAGAGGTTGTTACAGAACCATAGTATCCCGTGCTGGTTCCACTAAAGTAACCTAAATCTCTCAGACGATTCTGGACGCTAACCACGCCGGGGCCACTGATACCAAATCGCAACAGACCTGATGGAGAACCACCACCAGTAGTACCACCGCCAGTGCTACCCCCTACCCAAGCGGCAGATACCCAGTTGCCATTAGAAAGCTGCGCCCAGCCTCCTGAATAGCGACCGCTTAGGGAGATATCGGTTCCATTTCGCAAGCTACCGACAACCGCACCATTAGGGCTGGAACGGACTCTCAGGGAACTCCCATTGGTTCTCACATAGGCTGCCATAGCACTATTGGCTAAGCTGACAATTGAGAGCGCCATAATGGCAGATAATAAACCAATCCAAGCTGAGCTTGGCGGTTTCAAGTTTAATCCTTTGAATAATGTCACCTCGTATGCGTCCGGATTGAGGGTGACTTCTTCATGGGCTACAGACAAATGGATGTATGCAAGTGTTTCCATTGTTTTATTCTCCAAAAAATTGCTTAATGCAACTGAAAAAAGGCTGTCACCGCCATTTTTCTCAGTTAGTCGTTATCGCATGGGTGTAACTACTGAGATTAACTACAATGATATAAAGCAATTTTCGGTTAGATATTATTTTTTTAATTAAAAAATAATATTAGGCAGGCTGGCGGGTTCAAGCTGGCAGGTAGTGCAGCAGCGATCGCAACCAGAGAGACGATGCAAAAATGACGTTTATAAATTAATGTTACTCGCGTACCCCTTTCTCTTGACGTTCTGGAATTAGTTTATCTAGTAAACTGTGGGTTTGTTTAGAGCTAGGGGATGTAGGGAATGCGATCGCTAATTTTGGAGATAACTTACATTTCAATACTTCTATAGGAGGTATTAGCCCCTCTCCTCCTCTACAAGAGGGCGGGTTGGGGAAAGGTAAACTTGTATTGCACCGAAGTGGGAATCGGTATAGCTTTCTCAAAGCCGGTTATTTTTGTTAAAAACTGTCATTTTGCTGGATGCTGCTGTAACACCTGCTTGATATATTGCCCCGTATAAGACCTTGGATTCTCTGCTACTTTCTCTGGCGTACCTACGGCAATTAATTCTCCACCTTTATTCCCACCTTCGGGGCCCAAATCAATTACCCAGTCAGCGCAACGAATTACATCTAAGTTGTGTTCAATCACCAATATTGAATTACCTTTGTCTACTAAACGTTGCAGGACATCTAGCAACTTGTGGACATCATAAAAAGATAACCCTGTCGTCGGTTCATCTATTAAATACAGCGTCTTTCCTGTAGCGCGGCGAGAAAGTTCTGATGCTAACTTCACCCGCTGCGCTTCACCGCCGGATAATGTGGGCGCGGGTTGTCCTAAGCGAACGTAACCTAGCCCGACATCAAGCAAAGTTTGCAACCGCGTTGCTGCTTTCGGAATGTTTTTAAAAAACTCTAGGCTTTCTTCTACTGTCATGTTGAGAACATCAGAAATAGACTTGCCTTTATATTTCACTTGTAATGTTTCCCGATTGTACCGATCGCCTTTGCACACTTCGCATTGTACATAGACATCCGGCAGGAAGTTCATCTCAATTACGTTCACGCCCTGTCCGCCACAAGCTTCGCAACGTCCACCCTTAACATTGAAAGAAAATTGCCCTGGTTTGTAGCCTCTCGCTTTCGCTTCAATTGTTTGGGCAAAAACATCGCGAATCGCATCAAAAACACCCGTGTATGTAGCAGAATTAGAACGGGGAGTTCGCCCGATGGGAGATTGATCGATGACAATCGCTTTATCAATCGAGTTGAGTCCTTTGATAGTATCTAGCTGTTTCGGGAAAGGAACTTTGCGGGTGAGTTGGTGCTGTAATGCTGGGTAAAGTAATTCGTTAACTACCGTTGATTTTCCGGAACCAGAAACGCCAGTGACACAGACAAGTTTACCCAAAGGAATTTCGACATCTATATTCCTTAAGTTGTTACGGTAGGCATTTTTGAGAACAAGCGATCGCCCGTTTCCATTTCTCCTCTGTGCTGGCGTTTCAATTACCTGTCTTCCTGACAAATATGCACCAGTCAGAGACTCTTCTGCTGTTAATAATGTCTCTAAATCACCTTGGGCAATAACTCTTCCGCCATGAACGCCTGCACCGGGGCCAATATCAACAAGATGGTCAGCAGCACGTATGGTTTCTTCATCATGCTCTACCACAATTAATGTATTACCCAAGTCGCGCAGTTTGGTCAAAGTTTGCAGCAATCTTCCATTATCTCTTTGATGCAGTCCGATACTCGGTTCATCCAAAACGTAGAGTACCCCCGTGAGTCCAGAACCAATCTGAGTAGCGAGACGAATTCGTTGGGCTTCTCCCCCAGAAAGTGTCATCGCCGGACGGTCGAGGGTGAGGTAATCTAAACCAACATCAAGAAGAAATTGCAATCTAGCTCTGATTTCTTTTAAAACTAAATCGGCGATTTGGGTTTGGCGATCGCTTAACTTTAAATTATCAACTCGTTCCCGACATTGCCCAATATCAACACTCGTTAAATCGGTAACTCTATATTGTCCCAATCGCACAGAAAGCGCTTCTGGTTTCAATCGCTTTCCCTGACATACTTCGCAAAGCTGATCTACTAAATATGGCTCCAGCTTTTGTTTAACCAGTTCCGAATTGGTTTCGTCATACTGTCTCTGAAGCATCGGAATTACTCCAGCGTATCGTCTATATTCGTTACGGTCTTCTATCTTGATAGATTTATCAGAACCGTACAAAATCATGTGTTGCTGTTCTGAATTTAACTTGTTCCAGGGTGCCTGGATTTCAAAACCATAAGCTTGTCCGACGCTGTACAGTAGCGAAAGATAGTAAGAGTTATCTTTTTCTGACCAAGGTGCAATAGCTGCATACACTGGCGAATTAGGATCTGGTACCAATAATTCTGGTGAAAATGTCCGCAAGTTACCCAACCCGTGACACTTAGGACAAGCACCGTAAGGCGAGTTAAATGAGAACAATCGCGGGGAAAGTTCATCCATCACCGCACCATGTTCTGGACAGGCAAAGTTTTCTGAGAATACTAATTCGTTGCTTGGTTGCTGATAGGAATTTTCCCCATTTGTAGAAGTATCTTGCACATTTTCGCTTTTTGCGGTATTTTCAGCATAAGAAGTATTTGTTTGCTCGGATTGTTTGGGTATCAATGTATCATTTAGAAGGTCGATGACCGCAATTCCACTGGCATGACGCAGACAGGTTGCCAGAGAATCGACTAAACGCTCTTGAATACCAGGTTTTTTAATCAACCTGTCAATGACAATCTCAATGGTGTGAGTATAATTTTTATCAAGTTCAATAGAATCGGACAGTTGAAAAACCTCGCCATCGACGCGGACGCGAGCAAATCCTTCAGAAACTAGACTGGAGAGCAATTTTTGATGAGTGCCTTTCTTACCGCGCACTACGGGCGCTAGAATTTGGAAGCGGGTGCCGTCGGGCAGTTCCATGATGCGATCGCATATCTCATCAATCGTCTGCGGTGCAATTGAGCGATCGCATATCGGACAATGCGGTTCGCCAGCGCGTCCAAACAACAGTCGCAGGTAGTCGTAAATCTCTGTCACCGTGCCAACTGTGGAACGTGGGTTGTGAGAAGTCGATTTTTGGTCAATAGAAATCGCCGGGCTTAAGCCTTCAATCGCATCTACATCGGGTTTATCTAACTGCCCTAAAAATTGCCGTGCATAGGCACTTAGAGACTCAACGTAACGCCTCTGCCCTTCCGCAAAGATGGTATCAAAGGCAAGGGAAGACTTACCACTCCCGGAGACACCAGTAAAGACAATCAAGCGATCGCGCGGCAACTCCAAATCAATATTTTTCAGATTGTGCTGCCTAGCGCCGCGAATGCGAATTTTATTTTGGTTTTCCTGATTTACGCCCGTGGGATGATGCCCATTTGGGGACTGGGTTGGTAGAGCATCTGAAAGATTTACACGGTCAGACATGAGGGCAGAGGGAAACAGTGCTTAACGATCTTAACGCTGTCTTTTGCAAAACTTTGATCACTTAGCCGATTCCTGAAATGATGGCTAACTGAAAGTCAGTAGTAAGCCATCAACTAAGTTCTAAGACATCCTCATACAGTGCGGCAATAGGACAGCTAAAATTAACACTAGCCAATTCAACTTCTTCGTCTTTGCCGTAAGGATAGAGAACCCAACGCCCTTCGGAATTGCGACGGAAACAATCTACACTTACCTTTTCTTGATTTATTAACACATATTCTTGGAGCGTTTCCAACGTTCGATAGTCGGCAAATTTATCACTTCTATCAAAAGCTTGGGTCGTTGGAGATAGCACTTCAACAATTAAGCAAGGGTATCGCTTGAAATCATCAGGATTCCTATCCCGCTCATCACAAGTTACCATTACATCGGGATAATAAAAAATATTGGCTTGTTCAATTCGGGCTTTCATCTCTGCCATGTAAACCCGGCAACCAGTACCGCGAACATGATTTCTAAGGAGCGCAAATAGATTGCCTGCAATTATATTATGGGCATCGCTTGCACCTGCCATTGCATAAATTTCCCCTTGCCTGTACTCGTGTTTGATGGGACTTATCTTCTCACCTTCTAAATAATCTTCTGGGGAAACGTAGATATCGCTTTTACTAACGGTCATATTTTATAGCTTCTTTATGATGCTTTTATTTTAAGCGATCGCTTTTAGAATTACTTGGCAAGGAGAAGCGATCGCCTTCACATCTGCAAATATTTTATCTATGTTTAGTGCCATCAGGCATAATTGCACCCTTGAAATTTGCATTCCGTAGTTTGGTATCTAACTTGGCACCCTTCAAGTTAGCACCCTCCAAGTTAGTACCCTCCAGGTAAGCATCTTTCAAGTTGGCACTTCCCAAGTTGGCACTTCCCAAGTTGGCACTTCCTAAGTTGACTCCCCGCAGGTTAGCAAACTCCAGGTTGGCACCCTGCAAGTTTCCACTCGCCAAGAACGCACCGCGCAGGTTGGCACTTCCCAAATTGGCACTTCCCAAGTCAGCACTTCCCAATTTGGCAAACTCCAGGTTGGCACTTCCCAAGTTGGCACTTCCCAGTTTGGCATTATCCAAATAAGCTTCCTGCAAGTTAGCATTTCCCAGGTTGGCAAACTCCAAGTTGGCGCCCTGTAAGTTGGCATCTCGCAAGTTAGCATTCCCCAAGTTGGCACCCTTCAAATTGACACCGTGGAGATCGCACTTTTCACATTCTTTAGTTTCCAATAACCGCTTAACTAAAGTTTCCTGCCGGGGAGTTGTCAAAGCCGGGTAAATCATCATAGCCCCCAACCCGGCGATAATACCAATGCTGGTTAAGCCCAACACAGCGGCTTTTTTTCTACTTTTTAGGCCACCACCGACAACATCAATAGGCTTAAGTGCGGTCATCGCAACAACAGCATTATCGAAGCGATTTTTCAGATTTGGTTCCACCATTTTTGTTAGCCATTCAACAAAGCTTGAGCTTAGTTGAGTAACCAATTGTTTGAAATCGAAACGATAGTTGTCATCAATTAAGTTACCAATAGCAATCGAACGTGTACCAGTAAGTAAGCAGATTAACGTTACACCTAAACTATAGAGGTCTGATGCCTTTGTGAGAGGACGACCAAACTGTTCTTCTGGCGGCATAAAACCGGGAGTTCCTGCTGCCACACTGCTCATCGCAACTTCCCCACTCCGAATTCTCGCCAACCCAAAATCAACTAGGTAAGCATTTAATTGTTGGTCAACCAAGATATTTTCAGGTTTGATATCTCGATGAATAATTGGGGGGGTTCGCCTTTGCAGGTAAGCCAAAATTTCTAATACTGAGAGAGCAATTTGCTTAATTTCTTCAGGATTAAAGCTGCATCTTTCTGCTAAAGATGGCGCGTTTTTATATTCCTGCACCAGACAAAAACCCGCTGGAGTTTCAAAGGAATTTAGGTATTGAGGAATGCGGGAATACTGCATCTGTTGCAGCACTTCAATCTCGCGCTGATAAGCTTTAAAACTCGACCAGTCACCAGCTGTATCTGCAAAACGAAACTCTTTGATTACTACCTCTTGATCCGAGTTGAGGGCGGTAGCTTGATAGGTAATACGTCCTGCTTCCCGGTTGCGTCCTAATTCTCTGATGACTTGATAACCTAGCTGGGAAAAGTCTGGATAGTTACTCATTTGATTCATCGCTGTCTCTCAATCTTGGCGCAGCAAATTAATACTGATGGAGTGCATCTCAATTTTGTAAAAACGCCTAACAAGTAAACTCGCGCGAGGCTTGAGCCTGTGGGAAATTTATTTGAGATGCTCCCCTATTGCTTCCTGTCAAGAGTCAGCTTTTCCGGATTTATCTGACTTTTTACCTGCTTTTGGAGTCAACTTTTCCGGCTTCCTTTGACTCTCCACCTGCTGTTTAGCTTCTATTGCTTGCTGGTAATCTGGCTTGTATCGAATTGCCTTCTCATAGGAAGACAGGGCTTCTTCGTATTTTTGTAAATTAAATAGCGCATTGCCGCGACTAAACCAGCTTTCGTAGTGTTCTGATCTAATACCAACAGCTCGGTTATAAGACGCGATCGCATCTTCGTATTTTTTCAGGTTATACAATAGATTCCCTAGATTGTACCAAATTATATAATCATTATTATTTAATCTAAGCGCTTTTTGATAAAAGCCTAATGCTTCTTCGTAACGTTCCAATTGATGCAGCGCCCAGCCTCTCGCGTACCAGCCTTTATAGTAGCTTGGCTGGATTTTATTCACTTGTTTATATGAATCAATCGCTTCTTTATATTGCTGCAAATTAACTAAAGCATTGCCACGACTGTACCAAGCATTATAATTATTCGGCTGAAATTTCACAGCTTTCTCATAAGACTCAACAGCATCTTTGTAACGTTGCAAGCTGATGAGCGAATTCCCGCGATTGTGCCAAGCTTGCGCGTAGTCGGATTTGAAATCAATCGCTTTGTCGTAAGACGCGATCGCATCCTCATACTTCTGCAAACTATGCTCTGCCCAGCCCTTACTATACCAAGCTTGATAATAATCTTGCTTAAATTTAACTGCTTTATCAAAAGAGTCTATTGCTTCTTCGTATTGCTGTAAATTAGTCTGGGCTTCTCCTTTACCATTCCAGACTTCAGGCGAGTTCTGCTTAATTTCCAAAGCTTTGTCAAAAGAATAAATTGCTTCTTTGTATCGCTGCAAGTTATCCAAAACATAACCTCTACCAGCCCAAGCTTCAAAAGAAACTGGACTCAGTTGAATTGCTTTATCATAGGCATCAAGTGCCTCTTTGTACTTCTTTAAATCTAACAGAGATTTACCGCGGCCATTCCAAGCCTCAAAGTAATCTGGACTAATTTTAAGAGCTTTGTTGTAAAGCGCGATCGCTTCCTCATTCCGGTTCAACTCAGATAGCGTCTTGCCTCGATTATATAAATCAGTTGCATTAGAAGAATTAACAAAATTTACCAGATAAAGTCCGCCCACTGTCCCCAATCCAAGCAAAACAGTTAATATTAAAACATTTCTCCAAATCGAGACTGATTTTTTAGCTTTCTTCTGAGTTGTTGGACGAACTGGCGTTTTAGCAACTGGTGAAACCATCATCGTGACACCAGTAGGAATCTTTAAATCTTTAAGTGCCTGCAATCCTTCAGATGCTGATTGGTAGCGCTGCCGAAAATCATAACGCACCATCTTGTCTAAAACATTCCCTAGACCATTGCTAACTGATGAATGATTACGCCAGATAATTTCCCCAGTATCCGGATCGGTTTTTAACTGATTAGGAAATATCCCAGTGACAGCTTGAATCCCAATCATTCCCACAGCGTAAATATCGCTCCTTAATTTAGGGTGTCCGTTAGCTTGTTCGCTGGGCAGATACCCTTGAGTACCAATAGCTACAGTGACGTTACTCTGTATACCATTAATTATCTGAGTGCTAATTTGTTTGACTGCACCAAAATCAATTAAAACTAACTTATGGTCTTCCTGACGACGGATTAAGTTACGGGGATTAATATCGCGGTGAATTACATTTTGCTGATGGACAAATTCTAAAATTTCTAAAATATCTTGTAAAAGGGAAACAACTTCATCTTCACTCAACTGTTTACCGGGAGTGAGTTCCTCGCTGAGGTTATAGCCTTCAATAAATTCTTGAATCAGATAAAACTCTTGATTTTCCTCAAAGTAAGCAAAAAGGCGAGGAATTTGAGCGTGATTTCCTAATTGATACAAAACTTTTGCTTCAGTATCAAACAAACGCCTCGCTATTTCTAAAGTCTGCGGATTGGTTGACTGGGGCTTAAGTTGCTTAACAACGCACGGAGGATTGCCAGGGAGATACATATCTTTAGCAAGGTAAGTTTTACCAAACCCACCTCCTCCCAAGGAGTTGATGATTTGGTAGTGTCCTCCTAGTATTTGTCCTAAAGTTAAGTTCATGCAGTTTCGTGACAGTTGGCGTTAGGGAAGGGTCTTGCAAAAAATCGCGCAACGGCTGAAAACGATTTTGGCACAGAACAACGCGCCTAACTCCACCTACACGGGTGGAAACAATTAATCAGACACCGCAAGTAAGCTTTGCGCTTTCATCCGCCCTAATTATTGGATGTTACAGCTTATTGGAAAAAAGTGCTGAGTAGGAGGACGTGACAGAAGGTTTACGCAAGCGATCGCGTCTTAACCAAAAAATACAATCCCACCTTATGAGGGCATTGTACGGCGTTTAGGGCGATTTCCTTGCCGTTGCTGGGGTTCAGGGTATGCAACCCGCAAGCGATCGCTTTCCACAAGATCCGGAAAGACAGGGAAATTCCCGAAAAAATATATATATATCTAGATGTGCGTTTAAAAGCCACTGTATAAGGAGCTGGCAATCCACCCAATGATCGGCAAAATAGTAAAAAGTCGTTACCAAATTGTCCAGCTCCTGATCTCTGGGGTTTTTGGGCAAACCTATATTGCTGAAGACCTCCACCAAACAGGCAACCCCAGATGTGTTCTCAAACACTTTAATTTTGCCACTCCAGCCCCCAACCTCTCTTCAATTACAAAGCGTAGGTTTATCTGCGAAACCGACACTTTGAAAAAACTAAAAGATAACGAGCATATTCCCCAACTATTAGACTACTTTGAAGAAAACCAAGAATTCTTCTTAGTGCAAGAATTCATTCAAGGTCATCCGCTGAGTGCGGAACTGCCCATCAGCAAAGGCTGTGTCAAACGGTGGACTCAAAGTCAAGTGGTACAAATGCTGCAAGATATTTTGTGCATTCTTGACTTTGTTCACTCTCAAGGTATCATTTATTGCGATATTAAACCGAACAATATCATTAGACGCTCCGGAGATGGCAAGTTATTTTTAACCGATTTTAGCGCAGTTCAATCGCAGCATTTTACTATAGATAAAGCCCAGAGTAACACTACCCTGGCTATTAGTGGCTTGGGGTATATTCCCGCCGAGCAACTGATAGGACATGCCCACCCGAACAGCGACATTTATGCTCTGGGAATGATTGCCATCCAAGCACTGACAGGCGTGGAACCAGCCCAACTAACAGAAGATCCGGTTACGGGGGAGGTGATTTGGGAGCATCATTTGCCGCTAGAAGCGATGTATGAATCACCTCTAAATGAGTTAATTTCGGTGCTGAAAAAAATGGTGCGCTATCACTTCCGCACCCGCTACCAATCAGCATTTGAAACATTACAGGCGCTGCAAGCGTTAACCGTAAAGATTTCGGAGCCAGAAGTCCTAGAGGCGGACTGTATCAGAATGTCGCCCGGTAGGCAAGAACTGTTGAGCCGATCTGTAATTGTAGAAGCGGGTTTACGTCGCCTCTTACCCTTCTCGAAAGTATGGGGTGGGGAACCGGCGAGTATACAAGAAGTGTTAATAAACCCACCCGTAGAAAACTCTAAAGAACTTATTAGGCAAAATGTATTTAACCCAAGTGTAGAAAATCGCTCCTATAAAGTTCCCACTTCTCCTATTCTTACTGGAGTTACCATAGGTATTGCAGCTAATAGTTTAGTAATTGCGGGTGGGGTATATTCTCTGCTGCAAGCGTTTCCCTCAGAATCAACATCAGGAACTTTAGTAACGGCGCAGGAAAAATATCAAAACGGAGATTTTAAAGGCGCGATCGCGCTGGCTAACTCCATTCCTTCAAAAAGTACCGTCTATCCAGAAGCTCAAGCCGCCATCCAAGAGTGGAGCCAAGATTGGCATACCGCCGCTACTCAATTTAAAGCGGCTGAACAAGCATTTAAGGAAAGCCGATGGTTAGACGTCGTAGTTGCCGCTCGTAAGATGCCTGATGTTCCTTTTTGGGAAAAGAAAGCCGAGCCAATCCTCCAAAAAGCGCAACCCAAAATAGAAGCAGAAGCAAAACAATTAATTCAAAAAGCCTATGAAAAAGCTTCAGAAAAAGACTTTACCAGCGCTGTTAACTATCTGAAATTAATTCCTAAAGATACGGCCGATGTAACAATTCAACAAAAATTGGTAGAATATACTGAGAAAGAGCGGATTAAATCCGAATATTTGTTACAACAAGCATACGAAAGAGCAGCCAAAACAAACTTTGCTGGTGCCTTAAACTATCTCCAACAGATTCCTCAAGACACTCCCGCCTACGCTCAAGCTCAAGCCAAAATTGCTGAGTACACCAAAAAGCAGGACATCCAGACTGAGGCTCAAAAGGCTGCAATGTCAACCGCCAAGTCTTCTTCAGTCAACAAAGTGTCATCCACCAGCAACACCGACGCGAAGTATCAAGATATGAACCCTGGTAGCCGCCTCCAAGAAGTTACTATTAAAGTCCGTTCCCGATAGTTGTGCAAAGCAGGGACTGGCAACTGGGGAAATTATTCTCGTTCCTAGTTATAGACTGAAAACCGAGATAATCAGGAGAATTTGCCTGTCTCCCTCTTCTGGGTTGTTGCGATCGCTTGCATTTTAAGGCTACGTTAAGACAAGGTTTTCCACAGCTGGGTTGCGATGAGTGAAAAGAACGAAGGTATTAAAATTATTAGCGATAACCGACAAGCCCGTTTCCTCTATGAAATTTTGGAAACCTATGAGGCTGGAATTGAGTTAACTGGTACGGAAGTTAAATCGATTCGCCAAGGTCAGGTTAATCTGCGAGATGGCTATGCTTTGATTCGCAATAGTGAAGTATGGCTGATAAACGTCCACATTTCGCCGTACAAGGGTATCGGCGAATTTTTCAACCACGACCCCAGGCGCACGCGCAAACTGCTGCTGCACCGACAGGAAATCCGCAAACTGATTGGCAAGGTGGAACAGCAGGGCTTAACTTTAGTGCCTTTGAAGATGTATTTGAAGCGGGGTTGGGTGAAGCTAACAATTGGCCTTGGCAAAGGGAAAAAGCTGCACGATAAGCGCGAAGACATCAAGAAACGTGAAGATAAACGCGATATGGAACGAGCGATGAAAAATTACTAAAGTCAGAAAGTGCGGAAAAAGTACATCTTCTATCTCTATAGTTAGAGGGAACAAGCAGCTAACTTTATAGCCACAGATTGATTCTAGTTTTGGGGAATAAGCATACCTTTATAAGTTAGGAACTCACAAAGCACTTTACTTAATTTAACTTATGAAGCGTTCTAATTTGTCGAAAGTTGTTGGAGCTGGCGTTCTCACCGTGAGTATGGCACTTCTCCCCTTAACTATGCCCGCCTCTGCTCAAACAAATCCCGATAATACAACTACTGTAGACCCCGCTACTTCGGGCCAAGATGTTGTTGTTGAGAACGAAGATGATGGTTTCGATTGGGGCTGGCTGGGCTTACTTGGTCTAGCTGGTTTAGCTGGGTTGGCTGGCCGCAAGAACAATGAGCCGACAGCATACCGCGACCCCGATCCAGCAACTCGCACTGGTAGTACTGGATATAGAGAGTAAAAAGATTAAAATTTAAAAGAAAAGCAGAAAGACGAAAAAATCTTTCTGCTTTTTTTTTCATAAGAGAAGGAGAAAATTATCAAACGCGATCGCTATATCTCTAGCTCATGGGCAGAGTGCGATCGCTTGCAGGGGAGACAACGTAATAACTAGCAATTAACGCCACCATCATCCACCAGAGAGTATTAACTTCGGGCCGGTACCAGACTGTATCTACCAATCCGTGTCCCAGCAAACCCAACATAGCAGCGATCGCCGCCATCAGCCAAAACCCGTCGCGTCTTTGTACTTCCCGCAACCGAGTGAGTTGTAACCATCCCTGGTTAAAGGTGACAATTAGCAGCCACATAAAACTGGTAAATCCGATAAAACCAGTTTCTACAAGCAATTCCAGAAAGATAGAATAGGCACTCAAAGCGTTATAACGAGGAAGCTGATACACCGGATAGATTTTATTGAAGACAACATTACCAGGGCCAATACCCAGAATCGGGTAATCGCGGATCATTTCTTTCACCGCACTCCAGACATTGAGCCGAAAATTATTGCTGCTATCCTTGCGACCACTAAACATACTGAAAACGCGATCGCGTAATGGTTCCACAAATAGTAACGCCAACAATAGTACAACCGCCGAACTTCCCAATAACAACGGTAGCGACCAAGTTCGCCAGAAAGGAGACATCTGGATACTCCACCAGAAAACCACCATCATCCCAAACGCGCCCAGCAAAAATATTAAGGCAATCCAACCGCCGCGGCTAAAAGTTAAAACCAGACAGACAGAATTTACCACAAACATCGTCAACGCTAAGGCTTTGGGAACCCAACCGCGCCAAACGAAAACAGCTGCCAAAGATAAAGCGATCGCAGGCAACAGATAAGCTGCCAGTAAATTAGGATTACCCAGGTAACTGTAAACTCGCGTAGTTTTAGACATGGGAGACGTGGGATCTGTCCAAGTTGCCAAAGCTTCTGCCCCAAAAAACCACTGCCGCAACCCATATACACTGACAATCAACGCCACGTGCAAGTAGACAGTAATAAGTATTGAGCGCAGACGAGGCGATCGCAATACCCGCGCCATCAGCGCAAAAAACAGCAAATACAGCGTTAGCTTCGACCATCCCTTAAAAGCTGCTTCCTTCTCCGGAGACAAAGCCGTTGCTATCGTAGCAATACCCCAGTACAGCAAAACCAGCCAGTGAATAGGCGTTACCTTTGGGGAGCCTTGGACGTACCCCCGATCATCCGAGAGTGTCAGCAGCGCCCAAAAACCAGCACCAGCAGCCATTAACACGCCGATCAGGACATTTGACACGAAAGGAGCTAAAACAAACACTAAAGCTACCAACACAGCTCCTATCGCTTGCTCCCACTGCATCAGCCAGCTACTTTGCCGCCAAGATCGCAGGATACCAACCAACCGATGTAAATAGCTGGTGCTTTGCCACTGATACAGCGGCAAATTGGACATGGTAAATCGTTGCCAAACAGTTATGTACTTGGTCATTTGCTAATTGCTAATTGTTCAAGCGCTAATTGCCATTAGCCATTAGCCGTTAGCAATTAGCCATTACCTATTCCCAAGTACATAGTCTATAGCCCATTGTCAGTCAATCGTCAAATGTTTCCTCACTCTCCATTTGCGGCAAGCTGACAACATAGCGATAACCTGCGTCTGGAGAGCCTTGAACAGAAATTTGTCCGCCATGAATTTCCGCCAACAGACAGCTGAGTAAAAGTCCAAGATTTTCGCGAGAGTTGCTATTGCTCTGTTGCTGCCCAGGTACTGGTTCCGGACTGGGAAGATTAGCGGTACCAGAACCATTCAGCAGCATTGGATTAGCTGCTTGGAGGCACGACATAGATGATTGCGATTGCTGAGCGTGGATGATGCTGGCGTGCAGCGCCACTTCTGATCGCTCCGAGAGCGTCGAAACTTCCGAATGCGAGTAAAACTCAATCTGAGGCAGACCATCTCCTAACCAAGGGTGAGAAACCCAGACAGAAATGTTCAGCCTTTCTCCTTTGCGAGAGACATGAATGCGAACCACACCACCCGCACTGCCTGAGTTAATTAAATTAAAAATCAGGTAGTAGAGAATTTGCCGCACCTTCTCCTTATCCAGCAACCAGATGCGCTTACCAGGTTCTATTGATAAACGAATCTGTTGCTGCCGCCCAGACGCAAACTGTTCCAAGCTATTAATTGCCTGTTGACAGAGCATTTCAATGTCTACAGACGTAAAATCGAGTTTTTGGCTACCTTCATCTAGCCCTCCCAAAGACAAAATTTCATCCACTAGCGAAACTAAGTGGCGTCCGCTGTGGTGGATAATTTCCAGATACTCCTTCTGCTTAGTTGTTAATGGCCCGTAAACTTCGCGACCCAAAACACTCGCCATTCCCATCACCGAAGTTAGTGGGGTTCGCAGTTCCTGCGACAGCTGAGATAGCAGTTTAGCTTTAACAGAGGTAGTTGCAGATGGGTTGGGGGCTGAACGGGTCAGGGAAAGCAAATCACTCGAATTCAGGGGAGTAGGGGCGTTGTGTCCTAAGTGATCGTAAGAGTCTGGTGGCGCGTGTAGCGACGATTTAGCAAACCATTGACTGCTGGAGCTGATACGCTGTGGCGAATCCACTTGCCGTGTTCCCAGAAGCAGAAGGTTTCGCTCATATTCGCTGAGGCTCCAGCGTGCCATGAGTGCCAAGAATTCAATATCTTTGCTGGTAAAACTACGAGGCACTAAATCCATTACTGCCAGCGTACCCAGACAAATTCCATCAGATGTCAACAGGGGGGTGCCTAAGTAGGAACGGATGCCGTAGTGCTGCACCAGCAAACTCTCAGCAAATATTGGCTGGCAAAGCTTGTCATTAGTATCGTAAATTGCCAATACCTGATGACTATCTACTACATAAACGCAGAAGGTTTCATGGCGTGGGATTTGCCGCGAAGTCGCTAGCTCGTTCATCAGTCCCACTCGCGATAAACCCACAGCTGACTTGAGCCACTGGGTTTCTTGTGCTATTAAACCCAAAAAGCAGATTGGCGCTTCCAAAAAGCGGGCTGCTGTTTGTGTAGCTTCCTCAAAAACGGGAATCATTTCTGTTTCCAGTAGCCCCAAGTCTCGCAAAGCCTTGAGTCTTTGTTGTTCTCTAACTTGTGGTGTCAAACCATCCAAACGGCAAAAAAGTCTACTTTCTGGGCCTACCATTACTATCCCTACCCCCATACACGTTGCTTGTATGACATCATTAATAATTTCCAGCTATATTTAGCGTTCCCGAATCAAGCCAATAATCAACACGTTCAGGAAAGATTGCCTAAAAAGCTGAACAAGCAAGGATGAAGATAGGTAGGATGCGTTAGCTTAAAGAGCGATCGCAACATTGCTAACTTAGTCGGTTTTCGAGAGCGCTGCTATCGGTTGACGCGAACCACACAATAGCGCTAACGCTAACGCAATGCGATCGCTCTTTAACACTCAAGATTCAGGACTTTTATTCGACCAGGCGGGATGAGATAGCAAGGAGGCAATCACCCGGACACCTCGTAGCTGATTTGACAGAGGGAGATGACCTCTAGGCGCGGACATATCCCAGGTAAACCCGTTAGGGTATCGAGTCCAGTTGTTTCCATTCTTCCAGCCGATTTTCGGCCAGAATTTTAAGAAGTTTTTGCCGACACCCAACCAAATTTCGTGCTGCACTCCAAAGCCAAATTTCCCTTCTGAGTAGACGAACCAAAGGTTATTGATGGTTTGCAAATCCTTAATAGGGAAGTTTTCTACTTCAGTAAAGTACAACCATTTTCTCTGCACGGCATCAACTCCTGCTAATTCACACATTTTTTGCAAGGTCATCCGATCAGCTGAAAGAAAGTCCTGTTTTTTGAGCAGCTGTTGCAGGGGTGTGTAGTCGATGCCGCGTTCTGAGTTTAGCGGTACGATCCCGTTAGGGAAATGGGTTTGCAGAAATTCATCTGCGACTTTTGAGTTGGCGCTCTCAAGGGTCTGGTAGGCTTTGAAAGCAACCAAAGTGGCAGGGTTTGACTTGCTTTGAAGTAAAAATTCCATCAGTACCTCTAAACCGGATTCTCCAGCTTTTATGAGTTCCGGAATGAGTTGTAGTTGCCCTGCTGGAGAACCCGACTCGAACTTGAAGCGGAGGGCAGCGATATCGTTAGAGGTGGTGTCTGGTAGATCGGCAGTCTTTGGGTCAATCATGAAGCAAGTTTCAGTCTGTTGTCTTTTTTCCGTAAGCGTTGGAACGTTTGAAGATTGGAGACGCTGGAGGCGTTGTGAGAACGAGAATCCCTACCCAACGTTTCAAAGTTTCAATGACCTATAGCTATTGACTTGAGTGCAGGATGCGGTCAATAAGTGCTGTGGTTGAGGTAGGAATTTCCACTTTGACTAATTCTATACGCCCCCCGTATGCCAAAACAGCTGGTGCTTCTGGCAGGGTTTCTGTGCTGTAGTCGCCTCCTTTGACATAAATATCAGGTTTGAGTGCTTCAATTAAGCTAGTGGCGGTTAAGGTGTCGAAAATCACTACCCCATCGACGGACTTTAGGGCGGCGAGAACTTCTGCGCGCTGCTGTTGGGGAACTATAGGTCGAGGAGGCAATCCCTGTTTGTGCGGTTTGATGGCACTGACTGAGCGATCGCTATTTAACCCCACCACAAGCGATCGCCCGAAGGACTTTGCTATTTGTAAATATCTCACATGACCTGCATGGAGTATATCAAAGCACCCGTTAGTAAATACTAACGGTCTCCATTGCGAATGATCGGTCGCGATTGCTTGACTTATTTCACTCAATGTGTAGACGCTGGTAATCATGGCTAATAGTTAATGGCTAATAACTAATGGGTAATGGCTTTTAACAATTAGCAATGAACAAGCAACTAGCATTTTCCTCTATAATTGCTCCTCATTGCTGGGACGGCGGTATCCGCGTTCAAAGGCAAAGCGAACCAGTTGAGAGCGATTATCTAGCTCCAGCTTACCGAGGATGTTACTCAGATGGGTTTGAACTGTGCGGGGACTGATGAACAAGCGATCGCTAATTTGTTTGTTGGTAAAACCTTGAATTACCTCCCAAAAAACTCTTTGCTCTGCTGGGGTTAAGGGCAGCGACATTACTGGGGGAACATCCGAGTGTTGTGATTTCTCTTCAGCAGGGGCAGCGCTGGTAGCCAGCTGCTGCATTAACCGTACCATTTCTGCATTGATGCGGCGCGATCGCTCTAGCTGTGCCTCAATTTTTGCAACTAATTCCCGTGGATCGAAAGGTTTTGTCAGATAATCATCTGCTCCTATGGTGTGTCCTTGAATGCGGTCTTCTAATTCTCCTTTTCCTGATAGAAATATAAACGGCACTAATTGTCCTGAAGGTATCCCTCGCAGACGGCGGCAAAATTCTAGACCGTCCATTTCTGGCATCATGACATCACTAACCACTACATCCGGTGCATCTTGTTCAAAAACAGTTAATGCCTCCATACCAGAACTTACATCCTGAACCTGATACCCTTGGGTTTGCAGGTAGCGTGTCAAGACGGTTCGCAGGGTTCTGTCATCATCAACGACTAATATCTTTTTCATCGTTATTCTAGAGGGCCCTTACCATCCATATCAGCCATGTGCAAACTGGATTATCCCGCTTTATCGTGAGTTGTGTTATTGGAAAGTACAGAGGCTGGTTGTGCAGCATATATCTTTTTTATATCAGCTTGTAAATAATCGGCACTCTTAGCAGTGTCTCAACCAGTGGTAGTGAAACTGGGGTATAAAGAGGTATCGCACGGGGGCAATCGCGCTCGCTCTACCCTACTTCAGCATAATGGCTGATGTCTGACTGCGCTCAATGCTGCATCGAAAAGCATTTGACAGCAAAAAATGGCTGTTATGAGCTATAATTTTCTTCCTATTTTGTCATGTCAGCGCTTTCTGGCTTTCAGTTGATGAAAATCAAGCAGGCGCGATGTTCTAGCTGAAATATTCGCAGAAAACTATTAAGTATTTTTGCTTAAGCATTTGGTTGAGAGCGCAGTATCTTAAGCAACCAGTACCAAATTTTTCTCTAAAACTAATGCTGATATTGCAGCATTAACCATATATTTTTTAACATTTAAACTTTCCTCACTTCACCAAAATGGCAGAAATTATCAAATATGTCTTAGATTACCTCTCCAAATTCGCTCGGATATTTTTGCCCTAAAACTTCCCAATAAATACTTAAAGTAAGTGGTAGTCCTGCATAGTAATGATAACGCCAGTTTTTCATTCTATAGATAAACTGGCGTTATATTCATGAATAAAATACCAAATAGCTCCTATATGATTGGAGAGTTTTTTAGAGAACGAAAGAGTTTTTCTTACCAAACG